>NZ_JBNPON010000103.1:0-6636 GCF_050315195.1 Clostridium sp. SGI.024
ATATTTAATTTTAAATATCTATGTGATATTATCTTATATAGAATAAATTTAATAGAAGGTGATTTAATGAATGATGGTAATTGTATAGGATTAACTGGAAAAATAATTACCAGAGAAGATAGAGATTACAATGAAAGCATTAAGGCTTGGAATAGAGCCATAAATAAGCATCCCTTTATTATAGTATATTGTTATACTGAAGAAGATGTTATAAATGCAATAAAGTGGTCTAGAGAAAACTCAAAGGAAATTAGAGTAAGATCGGGTGCACATAGCTATGAAGGATATTCTACTGGCGATGATGTAGTTGTAATAGATGTAAGTAATATTAATTATATCGATATCAATGAAGAAAAAGGATATGTAAAAATAGGTGGTGGTGTAAGAAATAGAGAAGCATATGAAGCATTAGGTAAGAAAGGATATCCTTTTCCAGGTGGAGGATGCCCAACAGTAGGTGTTCCAGGATTAATATTAGGTGGCGGATGGGGTTATTCAGCTAGATACCTAGGGTTAGCTTCTGATAGTTTACTTGAAGCAGAAATAATAAACTATAAGGGCCAAAAATTAATTGTAAATAGAAATCAAAATAAAGATTTATTTTGGGGTATTATGGGAAGTGGTGGATGTAATTTTGGAGTAATTACGTCTATGAAATTAAAATTAAGTAAAAAGGAAGGATGTGGAAGCTTAATTTATATAAATTATCCTAATGCAAGTTATAATACTATACTTAATATTATTACAGAACTTCAAAATTTATTTAAATCTTTAGATAGAAAGATAAATTTAAAAACTGCTATATATAATTCTGTAGATAAAGGTATAGGAGTTAAAATAACAGGCTTATTTTATGGCAGTTCAACAAAAGCAAAAGATATATTAAAATCATTATTAGGTATTACTAAAGAAGTTGAGATTACTATTGAAGATAAAAGCATTTTGGAATGTAATAAATGGATTCAAGATAGTCATCCAGATTATGAAAAGTATAAATCTACAGGTAGATTTTTGAATAGAGATTTATCTGATGAAGAAATTGAAGAAATTATAAAAATTATTAGCAAACCAGCAAAGGGATTTAGCTATACAGCAGTATCTTTTTATGGTGCAGGTGGTGCAATATCTGATGTAGACAAGTCAGCTACAGCTTATTATTATAGGGATGCTAAGTTTATTGTGGGAATACAATCTGTCTGGGAAGAGGATATTTATGCTGAAGATAATAAAGATTGGGTAAAAGAAAACTTTAGTATAATAAAAGATATGACTAAAGGTTCTTTTGTTAATTTTCCTTTGGATGAATTAGATAATTTTGAAAAAGAGTATTATGGTGATAATTTAGATAAATTAAGGAAGGTTAAATCTAAATATGACCCTTTAAATATTTTTGATTACCCTCAAGCTATTAGAGGAAAAAGTTAAGGGTTATACTAAAGACATATATATTAAAAGGTGATATAATTGATAAAGATTATTAAATGAGGTGATAAATTGATTAATATAGCAGGTAAAGGCTGTGAAAGACTTGTTCCTACTGAAGAAAAAAAGCCTTTAGAGGAAATAGAACGTAGCCTTGTTAAGAAATATCGAAAACATATATGGACTAAATTCGTAAGAGCTGTTAAAGATTATAAGCTTGTAGAAGAAGGAGATAAAATAGCTGTTGCTATTTCTGGAGGAAAGGATTCGCTACTTATGGCTAAGTGTTTCCAAGAATTAAAGAAACATGGTCAAATGAATTTTGAATTAGAATTTATTGCAATGGATCCAGGTTATCATCCACAGATAAAAGAATTACTTATTGAAAACTGTGAGCATCTAGGAATACCAGTACATATATATGAAGGAAAGGTATTTGAAGTTGTTGATAAGATGGCAAGAGATTATCCATGCTATCTTTGTGCAAGAATGAGAAGAGGTTCTTTATATAATAAAGCTAAGGAACTTGGATGTAACAAATTAGCATTAGGACATCATTATAATGATGTAATTGAAACAACTCTTTTAAATGTGCTTTATGCTGGAAATTTTAAAACTATGTTACCTAAATTTAAATCAGCTAACTTTACAGAAATGGAGCTTATAAGACCATTATATTATGTAGAAGAAGAGTATATTAAGAGATTTACTAATAATGCAGGAATTTGGCCTTTAAATTGTGCCTGTATGGTAGCAGCAGAAAAAATAGGTAATAAGAGATATGAAATTAAAGAACTTATTAAGGAACTTAAGAAGAACTTTGATGGTGTAGAAAAATCTATATTTAAAGCTGCAGAAAATGTTAATTTAGATTCTATTCTAGGATGGGAAAAGGATGGAGTAAAAACTAAATATTTAGAAGTTTATGATGAAGAATAAATAAAGCTATATTATTTATACTAATGGTATAGCGGAGGTGATTTTATGGCTAAAAAAGGTCAAGAAGCAACTTGGGAAAATAAGAGATACAAGTCTCCAAAAAAAAGTGAAGCTTCTAAAGTACCAGAAGTTAAATAATATTCCATAAAGGACTGCTTAAGTGGTCCTTTATTAAAAATTTATAATAAATTAGGTAATTTAAAACAAATTACTAAAAATATATTCAATTTATAAACTCCACAAGGAGTTTATTCTTTTATTCTACATTATTTCTTTTTAATTATGTTCAAGCTACATTTTAAAAGTAGCTTTTTTTATTAAATGAAATATGGTATATTTGAAATAGTATAAGTAACATTTAGGCAAAAAGGAGAAGAAGCATGGATAAACCAAATTATATAGCTATGGATCCTAATATTTTATTAAGTATTATAAATATGAAACTTAGGGATTTTTATAATAATTTAGATTCTTTATGTGAAGATATGGAAGTTAATGAAGAAGAATTAAAAGAAAAATTCAGTAAAATTGGGTATAATTACGACGAAACTATTAATCAGTTTAGATAAATATGTTAGGAGGAGTAAAAATGAAACTAAAAAAAGTGGGAAAGTTAGCAGTTGCATTAGCAGCCGGAATAGCTTTAGTAACAACATTAATTAATGACAGTAAAGAAAAAGAAAGAACGAACGAAGATATAATTAAAGAAAAACAAAATTAGATTAAAGATTAAGAGGATTTTGGTATGATTAGGGAAAATGATTATAACAAGAATTTTAAATCCCTTAAGATAGAAGATAAAAATTTTCTTGATGGAAATAAGGAGGAATTCTTATTTAAGTTTAAGAATTCCTTTATAAACTCTATAAAAGGACTTTTTATCTATGCTAATAAAGAAGAAGATTTGGTTATATTTTATGGGAACAATAAGGAGATTATTGGATATGAAGATAGGTTTATTGTATTTAATTTTAATGAAGTAAAAGAATTTATACATAATGATTATATTGATATTTTACTTTATGAATTAAACAATATTACAGAAGATATAGAAATAAAAGTTATAAACATTTTAGAAGAAGAAGTTTGGGTTAGAATTAATGGCTTTACTAAGAAAGATGATAGAGGAAAATTTTTGGAATTTGAAGGATATATACATAATATTAGTAAAGAAAAGGATTCAAAGTTAAAATTAGAATATATAAATTCATATGATGAGTTAACTGGTTTAAATAACAGAAAAAGTTTTAAAGCTATTATAGAAAATCAATTAAGAGACCATACCTTGCTTGAAAGTAGAGGTGCTTTAGTTATAATTGATATAGATAATTTTAAGTATATAAATGATTCATATGGTCATAATTGCGGAGATAAATTTCTTATGCGTTTTGCAGAAGATCTAAAGAAATCTTTGAATTTTAATGAATTATTATGTAGATTTGGTGGAGATGAATTTATAATTTTTATTCCCTATATTTATAATTTTAATGATATAAAAAAAATAGTAATTAAGATTACAGATCTATTAAAATCACCATATAATATAAATAATAATGAAATCTTTACTTCTGTAAGTATCGGGGTTGCTGTTTTCCCTGATGATGGAGAAGAGTTTGAAGTATTGCTTAAAAATGCAGATGCAGCTATGTATTTAGCAAAAACTAATGGAAAAAATAAATGGGAAATGTTTAATAGTAATATTTCAAGAGAAATAAATAGAATTTATTCAATTCAGAGAGGACTTAGAACAGCATTAGATAATGATGAAATGTTTGTGGTATTTCAACCAAAAGTTAGATTAATGGATAACGAAATTGATGGTTTTGAAGCATTGCTTAGATGGAACAGCACAGAAATAGGTTTAGTAAGTCCTTCAGAATTTATTCCCATAGCAGAAAGTACAAGATTAATAATACCAATAGGCAAATTTGTATTAAGAGAAGTATTTATAAAAATAAAATATTTATTGTTAGAAGGCTATGATAATTTTAAAATTGCAGTTAATTTATCAGAAATTCAGCTAAGAGAAGGAGATTTGTTAGAATATTTTAAATTGTTAATTGAAGAATTTAATATTTCTCCTAAATATATTGAGTTTGAAATTACAGAAAGTATGATAATGAAATCTGTGGATAGAAATATAGACTATTTAATGCAAATAAAGAATTTAGGCTCTTCTATTGCTTTAGATGATTTTGGAACTGGATATTCATCATTAAATCATTTAACAAAACTTCCTATTGATGTTTTGAAAATAGATAGAAGTTTCGTAATTGATATGACTCAAAATGAGAAAAGTAGATACATAGTAGAAAAAATAATTCAGTTATCTCATAAATTAGGAATTACTGTAGTAGCAGAAGGTGTTGAAGAAAAAGAACAAGTAGACTGCTTAAAGAAATTGGAGTGTGATACTGTTCAAGGCTATTACTATAGTAAACCTGAAAATTTTGAAAATGTGATAAATATGTTAAGTAAATAAATTAATAATTAAATAAGATAAAAATACTTCATAATTTGAAATTATAGTTTGCAGTTGCATTAAACTAAAATTTTGTAACTTAAATTTTATTTTCAATATTTATGAAGTTTTTTATATATTTTTAAGGAGGACAAATGAAGAAATCAGTGAATTTAGTATCAGGTAATATAAGTAGCACATTAATTAAACTATCCTTACCTATTCTTCGGACTTCCTTTATACAAATGGCATATAATATGATAGATATGCTTTGGGTAGGGAGAATTGGAAGTAGTGCAGTTGCAGCAGTTGGAACTGCAGGATTTTTTACTTGGTTTGGAAGTGCATTAGTTTTTATATCTAAGATAGGAGCAGAAATAGGAGTTTCACAAGCAATAGGTAAAAAAGATGTTAAGGAAAGAAATAAATTCATTTATAATAGTTTATTAATTAATATTGTAATAGCTATAATGTATACAATGTTTTTGATAGTATTTAGAAAAGAGTTAGTAGGATTTTTCAAATTAGGAGATTATGAAATTAATAATATGGCCATTAGCTTTTTAGTAGTAGTTTCTCTTGGAATGATATTTAGTTTTTTAAATCCATTATTTACTGGAATTTTTAATGCATCAGGAAGTAGTAAAATTCCTTTTATTATTAATACAATTGGATTAATTGTTAATATTGTAGCCGATCCAATACTTATCTTTGGATTATTTGGATTCCCAGCCTTAGGTGTTGTAGGGGCTGCCTTAGCTACAGTAGGTGCACAAGCCATAGTAACAGTTATTTTTATTATTTCTTTTATTAAAAATGGATATAGTTTAAAATTAAAAAATAAAAAATATATAGAGAAAAAAACTATTATTAAAATATGTAGATTAGGAATACCAACAGCATTACAAAATTGCAGTTTTGCATTTTTTGCAATGATAATAGGTAGATTAATTGCTTCTTGGGGACCAGTAGCAATAGCTGTGCAAAAAGTAGGTTCCCAAATAGAAGCAATATCATGGATGACTGCAGAAGGTTTTGGAGTAGCTTTAACTGCTTTTGTTGGACAAAATTATGGAGCAAATAGGTGGGATAGAATATTAAAAGGATATAAAGTTACTATGATACTTGCTGGTTTTATAGGTATATTTGCTACAATATTATTAATATTTGCAGGTAAGAATATATTTTCAATATTCCTTCCAGAAGCAGAAGCTATAGAAGCAGGAGGAACTTATCTTAGAATTTTAGGTTTATCACAACTTTTTATGTGCATTGAAATAACTACAGCAGGAGCATTTAATGGATTAGGTAATACAGTAACTCCTTCTTGGGTAAGTATAATATTAACTGGTTTAAGAATACCTATTGCAATTTTATTAAGTGGTATTGATACTTTAGGGTTAAATGGTGTTTGGTGGAGCATTAGTGGAACTAGTATAGCTAAGGGAATAATTTTATTAAGTTTATTTAATTTTATAATTATAAAACCTAATAGAAAAAAATCATAAAAACTATTGACAAAGATAGTTTATAGGAATATTATATAAATAAATAAAAGAAGACAAGTCCTTTGACGAGGAATAGTAACTATATTGTAAGGTTTAAGAGAGCTGAAGATGGTGTGATTTCAGTACTGTAGCAAATAGTGAATGGGCCTCTGAGGTGTGATGCGAAATTATTTTAAAGTAGTTGATCCGTAAGTCCCACGATATAGGGAATAGGGTATTTTAGTACCTGATAAGAGAGGCTTTTTTAAGCAATTTAGGTGGCAACGCGTATAATATCGTCCTATACATTTGGTATAGGGCGTTTTT
>NZ_JBNPON010000104.1:0-6301 GCF_050315195.1 Clostridium sp. SGI.024
GGGGACTTTAAATGAAAAATGAACTTTCTAAAATTTTTCAGGTAGCTGTTGTTTTCATAGGAACAATAGTTGGTGCTGGATTAGCATCTGGACAGGAAATTAAAGAATTCTTTACATCGTATGGTGTAGTAAGTTTCTTAGGAATTATAGTATGCGGTATATTTTATATTATTCTCGGATCTATAGTTTCCAAGATAAGTATTAAGTATGAATTAAACTCTTATGGTGATGTTATAAAAATTGTCAGTCCGAATATTCTTGGTAAAATCACAGGAGTAATAACTACACTTTATTTGATTTCTAGTGCTTCTATAATTTTAGCTGGCAGTGGTGCATTAATTAATCAATTTTTTGGAATTCCAAAGATTATAGGATCATTAATTATGGTAGTGATAGCTATCTTTTTCTTATTAAGAGATACCGATGGATTAATTGAAATAAATTCCTTTATTGTTCCAATACTAATTACTACTATTACCCTTATTACCTTATTATATTTTATGTTTTGTAAGGATATAGTGTCCATTGAACAAATAACAAAGTTTGAAGCTACTAAGAAAGGAATAGCATTATCTACAATTCTTTATGCTGGATACAATACACTTTGTTGCCTAGGTGTTTTAGTTCCTTTAAGCAATCAAATAAAAAAAACTAAAACAATGTTTCTTGGAATTTCCTTAGGTGCATTAGGATTAGTGCTATTAAGTTTTTCAATTAATTTTTTACTTATGATAAACCAACCTTATATACATAAGTATGAAATACCATTATTATTTGTTGCCGAACCCTTTGGAAATATAATTCAAGCATTATTATTAATTGTTATATTACTTGAAATGTTCTCTACAGAAGTTTCTGATGTCTATTCAATTAGTAAAACTATAAACAACACCTTTAAAATAGACTTTAAAAAAGGAATTTTTATAGTAATTCTAATTGCATTACCTATATCTAGAATTGGATTTTCTAACCTTATAGGTTCATTGTATCCATTTTTTGGACTTCTTAGCTTAGTATTTATTACTCAGACAATATATTTTTATTATAAACATAAAAAAGAATTAAATTAATAATATATCTGAATTATAAGGTTTAATATAAAATTAAGGAATTTATAAAAAATTATTTATAGGATAATATTTTTATAAATTCCCAAAAATAAAATATTTGTAATCTATATCTGTTATAACTTCTTCTTTATTACTACATATCATCTAAATAATTAAATCTTGGTACTGATCTATCATAATAATTATCAAAGGATCTTGGTGGTATAAAAATTCTTTCTACAGATTTTGTACTTCTTCTAAGTTCAGCTATTCTAGTTACTCCCACATATATATCAGAAATTTTATACCAAGTCGCATAATCAACTACTCCCGTCTTTGGTAGATTAAATACCTCTTGAAAAACTCTAACTGCTTCAGCAGTACTCTCTCCAAACACTCCATCTTGTGATACTTTTGGAATTAATGGATAGTTTTGTGATATCCTATTTAAATATTCCTGTATTGATTGGACCTCTGGCCCAGTTGAACCTACTATTAAATCATAGCCTGGATATGACTTAGGGATCCCCTTAACTTGCTCAGCCGTTACTAACTCTATATCACTTCCATAAAAATTAGTTAAAATTTCGTAAGGAGTTCTTCCTTGATCTCCTAAATACTTACTTCCCCATTGAGTCATCCATCCAGGACAAGTAACATTTTTTCCATCACAATACTGTGTTAATAGAGGCTGTTTTCTTCCTATTCTCCTTATATAAGTTGCAAAAATATCATCTACTACTGCACTTATACTTTCAAATATGTTTCTTCCATAAGTAAATGCATGATCATAAGCTGTTGAGTTTGTTATATCAAAATTTTTGCCCTTACCTCTATACCATTCTGTATATATTCTGTTTAAAGTAAATGATATTATTGCATAAACATTGGCTCTTATGGTGCTTTCTGGCCAAGTTGAATAAATCTCACAAGATGCTACATTCTTTACATACTCCTTATAAAGCACTTTATAATTTGGTGCAGATGTATTATTAGGACCTCCAGCATGAACTACTATAAATTCTGGTACAACTGGCTTTGGCAAAACTACTCCACTTGTTGGTGGTGGAAGAGGTTTATCAACTTCTTCTGGAATCTTTTCTGGATAATTACCATTTAATGTATTAGGGCCTATATTTATTATTTCATTAGTATTCCCACCTTGATTATTTTGTGATGAATTAGTTGTATTGGGTGGTATATTTATATTTTCCATTCTTGTTAATATTCCTGAAGATTCTATAAGATTACATTGTTGTATGGCTAGCTCATCAGGAAATACTTGGCACCTATTTATTAATATACTTTGAAACCCCTCTCTTTCCACTAGTATATCGTACATACTATATGGAATTTGTCCAGTTGGTTGCTGTGAATACTCTAATGGTGGAGCTTCTAAATCTATAATTTGAGATTCTCCCATTGAATTTGTAGATAATGATATTACTTTTGCACTTGGGCCACCTTCTGATGGTCTTATAGTTATTCTTGTATTGTCAACAGGTATATAAGTTTCATTAACAAAACATTGAACTTTTAGCCTACCTTGTGGCATATATTTCTCCTTTATTATTTCTCCTTTAATTAATATATGTGTTATTTTTAATTTTGTTCTTTTTATATAAATTAACTACATATATTCAGGTTTTCTTATGAATAACTTCCCAACATTATATTCTTCATCATCTCTTGTACTCTCAACTCCTCCAGATAAATTTTCTCTTATTGAATCAAAAACTCCTTTCATATTTAAGGCTCCATATCCCCATTGCTCATTAGGATATTTATCACCAACTCTCATGGTAGTCCCTCTTATCAAATAACTTCTAATTTTTATAGGATATAAGTTTTTGTCATTACCTTCTACAACTCCCCATTGTACTAAAAGCGCACAACATCCTGCTGTAACAGCTGTTGCTACTGAAGAACCGCTAACTTTTTTAGTACCTCCTCCTGGTGTCGTAACAGTAGCATTTATGCCCCCTGCTGCAAAATCAGGCTTTACTCTACCATCCCTAGTAAATCCCCTTCCTGATTGTCCAACCGTTGCATTGTTATTTTGATTATAAAATGCAGCTACTATAGCTTTTCTTGCTGTTCCTGGCATAGTTAATGTAGTATATTGACTTGGGCTTAGAAATTTTGTTTCTTCATCTAACAAACTCCTTTGAGGTAACCAACTCCAATACCTACCATCAACAATATAATCTCCATATAATCTAAACTGCCATATACCTTCTCTTAATCCCCTTGCTTCAATACTTATTACTTCAGATCCAGTGATTGGATCTGGATAAAGATAAGAAATTTTCATTTTAGTGCCTTCATAAATGAAGTTTACATTTTCTACTTTATTTAACCTAGCTGGTATCTTCTCTATTATTTCTCCCGATGGTGATACTATACCTAAAGATACCCTATCTGGTTGCTGTGCATATATTTGAAAGTTTAAATCCTTTTGCCCTTTACCAATTTTAATTTCTATATTCCTTATTTCTCCAGACTGTATGAATCTACCTTCAGCATGTGTATCTGTATCACCTTCATTTCCTGTTCCAGTAACACAAACAACACCAATCTGATTACTTATAGATTCAATTGATCCTTCAACTTCACTAGTACCATCATGGGCTCCTGTATTAGTTCCTAGAGGAATACAAATTATCATTGGCATCTTAACATCACTTGCTAACCTGGATAAATATCTTATTCCTAAAATTATATCTATGCCTAAGTATCTACCTTCCTTAATGTTGTTAATCCCTGCTTTTCTCTGTAAAATCTTAGCTGCTTCCTTTAATTTAACTGCTGCAAAATAGCAATTTGGTGCAGCACCTTTAACTTCTGGATTATACCCCCTAGCTCCAACTATACTAGCAATTGAAGTTCCATGACCTATAACATCTCTACTATTGACTATATCATATGGATTTCCACCATTTTTGCTTATCTGTATAGCCTTATTTATATCATCCTCCTTATACTCTATTCCCATCTTTACTCCATATACCTCTTGATTTCCATCTATAGTTTGATCCCATATTCTTAAAATTCTTGTTGTATCATCCTCATTCATAAATTCCTTATTTAAGTAATCTATACCTGTATCAATAATACCTACAATAACACCTTTTCCATTTAATTGAAGATAAGGATTGTTATGAAATAATGTTGCCCCACTTGCATCTACTGGTGAAGTTTCTTCTAAAGTATAAATTGCTTGAACTTCTGAAGATACAATATCTTTTATATATGGCTTAATTTCCGAAATTCTATTATAAGGTATAAATACTACTGCATAGTTAGTATCTAATATAGCAACAGAAGCACCTGGAAGTTCATTTATTTTCTTTAATTCTTCTAAAGAATTATATTCAACAAGAATCCCTATTACTTCTTCTTCATCTTGATTTTCATTTTGTTCAAGCCTATCAATAAGACCATACATGTCATTACTTCTCCTATTCATCATAAAACCTATATTTTCAATGACTTTCTCTATAGCAGAACTTAAACAAACTTCACCATATCCCCAAGTAGGGTCTGGATATGTTATATCTGTTCTACTTCTATTTGCAGATACCACTAAAAAATACTTAAGTCTTTCGCCATAAAGATAAGGATCATTTTGTTTTACTATTCCCCATTCCATCATTAAAGCAGCTATTCCAGAAACATGTGGTGTTGCCATGGATGTACCACTTTTATAATCAAAGCTTCTATTAGGCACTGAAGAAATTATCCCTTCCCCTGGGGCAACTAAATCTGGCCTTATAGGCTGATAAATTGTTTCCTTACCTCTTCCAGTAAAAGGTGATATATTGTTAGTTAAATAATTATAACTTCCAACTGCTATAACATTAGTTACTGTAGCTGGTATTCCTAAAGTATTTAAAACAGTTGGTTCTAAAAATTTAGTACTAACATTTAAACCCTCTCTAATTGGTAGCCACATATCATAAACTCCAGAATATTTATTTAACAAATTAATTCTAGCTTCCCATTGACCAGATAATATATATTGACCACTTGATAATATAGCAATTGTAATTTCTCCAACTATATCAAAGGGTTTTGGTCCTGAATAATAAACTTGATATCTATCAGTTCCTATTGTCCCTTCGTAATATCCTTCTCTAACAACTATATCTCCGCTAGTTGCTGCAGCAGGACTAGTTATTCTAATAGATATATCTGATAAAACAGGCTTATATAAATTTAATACTATTCCAGGCTCATCTCCTGCTACATTTATAGATATTTTATTTTGTTTTCTTAAGTTTCCTCCTATATGATGTGCTGAATCCCCTTCATTCCCAGCTGCTATTACTATTGTCACTCTTTCTAATATTGATATGGTAGAAATGTATTGTTCTAGAAGACTTGTTCCATTATGAGCTCCATCATTGGTGCTAAGGCTAATATTAACTACTAAAGGCTTTTTCAAAAATTTCCCCGCTTCTACTAAGAACTTTAATCCCTTCATAATATTGCTACTAAGTGCAAAATTACCTCTTGTACATTTAACCATAGCTATGGAACTCTTAGGTGCCACCCCATAATATTCAGTATTAATACTTCCTCCTGCACATGCTATGCCTGCTACATGAGTTCCATGCTCAACAGTATCAATAGATGGAACTATGGAATATGGATCTTGACTTTTTAAAGCATTATTTATATCATCCTTGCTATATGACTTTCCACCCTCACTTAAATCATAAATATAATCTATTCTAGTGGTACCATCACTATTTCTAAAGGCTGGATGAGTATAATCTATACCTGTATCTATAAATCCAACTAAAACTCCTTCACCCTCAATACCATAATTATTTCTTGCTTCTGGTACACAAGCTGCTCTATTACTACTAGCATCTGTAGTATATAATTGCTTTGGTAACTCAATATATTCAATAGATGGGATATTAGCAAGATCAATTACCTTTTCTCTTGGAATTGTTACTAATCCAAATCCATAGCCTAAATCGTAGTAACTTCCACCTACCTTTTCTATTTCTCTCCTTACATTTTCTGGTGTATCTCCTGATATAATAGTAACTTCTATGGTACTAGTTCCTTCTTCACCTGCTCCAACATTTATTCCTAATTTACCAAATAAACTTTTAGATATGTTTTGAACTAGCCCTAATCCTGAATTTATCTTATTTGAATTTATATTTTCTATTAATATCACCTCAAAAAGTAATTTATACTAATATATGACTAGGTAAATTGATGTGATATTATAA
>NZ_JBNPON010000105.1:0-6191 GCF_050315195.1 Clostridium sp. SGI.024
TAATAAATTATATATATTTAAAAGTCTCATTTTTACTGAAAATGCGGCTTTTAAACTCTTATTATTAATTATATACTCGTATAACTATTAATATATATTATACCTTAACAAAATATATTCTTTATGCACTTTTAACTTTGAAAATCTTATCTAATACAATTTTTAAAATATCACTATTTATCATATCTTCATCCCAGCATCTAATATCAAGATATATATTATCTGAAACAATTATTAAAGAATTACCATACTTATTAGAATATATAGTTATCCCATCTTTAGAATACTCTGTTTCCACTTCCTTATAAGATATATCTTAATTAAATCTCTATAGCACCTATTATTGCCAGTTAATCATTATAATAATGTCTATACTAAAATTAATCAAAAGGCTATTTACATAAAATAAAGGAGCTTTGCACTAATTTTTAGTGCAACAGCCCCTTTACTTTACTTTGTAGCTTTGCTATCAGTTCCTTTAAGCATTTCTCCAATTGCTGCAATACTACCAAGTGAAGATAAAGTTTCATTTGGTAATATAAGCTTATTAGCTGGATTGTTAGCCATTTCTTTAAGAGCCTCTACTTGTTTAAGTGCAATAACAGTTTCATTAGTTCCAGATTCTATTATTGCTTGATTAACCTTCCTTATAGCTTCAGCTTCGGCAATTGATATTTCTTCTATGGCTTTTGCTTTACCTTCAGCTTCAAGTAATTGAGATTCCTTTAAACCTTCTGCTCTTCTTATATTAGCTTCTTTTTCAGCTTCTGCAGCAAGTATCTTTGCTCTCTTTTCACCTTCAGCCTTTTCAATTTGAGATTGTCTTTGACCTTCTGCTTCAAGAATCATAGCTCTCTTATTTCTTTCTGCTTTCATTTGCTTTTCCATAGCTTCTTGAATTTCTGTTGGTGGTATTATATTCTTAATTTCAACTGAAAGAATTTTTATACCATATGCATCAGTAACTTCATCAATTATACTTAAAAGATCTTGGTTAATCTTATCTCTACCTGATAAAATTTCATCTAAAGTCATATTACCTAAAATGTTTCTCATATTTGTTGTTGCTGAATATACTATACCTGATCTAAAATCTTCTATATTATATACAGCATCTTTTGCATTTAAAAGTTTATAGAAAATAACATTATCAACTGATATTTTAACATTATCCTTAGTGATAACTGATTGTGGTGGTACATCTAAAATTTGTTGTTTTGTTGAAACTTTCTTTCTAACAAAATCTACAAATGGAATCATAAAGTGCCATCCTGGTTCTAAGGTTTTATGATATTGACCAAATCTTTCTACTACATATAAATATCCTGTATTTACAATCTTTATTGATGATAAGATTATAATTAAAATGAAAAATACTATTACCCCTGCTATAACAAGTCCTATTATTTTATCCATTTAAATTTCCTCCTCTTTTTTTATAATTAATTTTATACCCTCAATTCCTATAATCTCAAAATTTTCTCCTCTTTTAATTTCTTCTCCTTTGTTTAACACAGTCCAATAAATTCCGTCTACTTTAACTTTTGCTTTTTCTATTATGTCCTCTTCGGCTTTCATTACTCTTCCAATATAAGTTTCTTCCATTAATGGCGTTCTTTTAACTGATTTTTTAAATTTCTTTTTTGCCCATGGATAACCAAGTGATACTGTTATTAAATTTATTACTAAGAAAATAATAACTTGAACACCGAAGCTTATTCCAAATAAGTCTGCTATCATAGCTGCAATTGCCCCTATAGTAAACCAGGCAAACAAAAAATTACTTGTTGCTATATCTATTATAATTGCTATCGCTGCAATGATAATCCAAATAATTACTGCACTCATATTTTCCCCCTCCTTTTTTATATTATTATATCATTAATTAGTAAAAATTTGAAATCAAATGATTTACGGATTTATTATATTATACTATATAACTCTTTACAATACTATTTTTATCCTTTTATATAGTAATTATAACTATTTATTACTTGTTTTTATTTCTTTTCTTCTATTATCATTGATTTTCTATAGTTTTCCTTTTATTATTTAAATAGCAAGTTTTGAATTTATTATCTTAAAAGAGTTAAAATATTATTATTAATATTTAGATTGGAGAGATTTTATGGATTTTATAAAAGTTGCTGCTGCATGTCCTATTACACGTGTTGCAGATATTCAATATAATTTAGAAAATATCTTTTTATGCATTGAAGATGCCTATAAGAATGGAGCTAAGGCAATTGTATTTCCTGAGCTATGTGTTACTTCCTATAGCTGTGGAGATTTATTTATGCAATATAGCCTTTTAGAAAAAGCTAATTTAGCAATTTCAAAAATAGTAGAAAAAAGTTCTAACTTAGATATGCTAATAGCTGTAGGTGCTCCTTTAACCTTTAAAAATTCATTATTTAATTGTGCTTATATAATATTTAATGGAAAAATTCTTGGTATTGTTCCAAAATCATATATACCTAACTATAGTGAATTTTATGAAAAACGTTGGTTTAGTGAAGGATTAGGAATAATTAATGAAAAAGTAGACCTTGAATTCCAGAAAGATATACCATTTGGAACTAATTTAATTTTTAAATCTGGAGAATACTCTTTTGGATTTGAAGTATGTGAAGATCTTTGGGTAACTATACCGCCAAGTTCTTACCTTTCACTTTTAGGAGCAAATATTATAGGAAATTTATCTGCTTCTAATGAATTAGTAAGTAAAAAAGATTATAGAGAAACTTTAGTTTCTAACCAAAGTGCTAGATGTATGTCTGCATATATTTATTCTTCAGCTGGAGTTCATGAATCTACAACAGATATATTATTTAGTGGACATTTATTGATCTCTGAAAATGGAACTATGCTTAAAGAAAATGAAAGATTTCAAAGAGATAACCAAGTTATTTATTCATTTATAGATGTATTTAGACTAAATAGTGAGAGACTGAAAAATATAAGTTTTAGAGATGCTTCAAGAATTATTCCTTTTGATGCAAATATTATTAATTTCGAATATAAAGAAAATAAATTAAATAGTTTTGATAGATATATAGATAAACATCCTTTTGTTCCTGCTAATGCTAAACAAAGAGAAGAAAGATGTAAAGAAATATTTAGCATTCAAGCTGCTGCACTAGCTAAAAGAATGGAGCATACCAATCTAAAAAAAGCAGTTATCGGAATTTCTGGTGGCCTTGATTCAACATTAGCTCTATTAGTTGTAGTAAAAACCTTTAAGCTTTTAGGAATTGATAATAAAAATATAATTACAATAACAATGCCAGGCTTTGGTACAACAGATAGAACATATAATAATGCATTAACATTATGTAAGGAGCTTGGTTGTGATTTAAGAGAAATTAATATAGTAAAAGCAGCATTGCAACACTTTGAAGATATAGGTCATGATAAAGATATCCATGATGTAACATATGAAAATGTTCAAGCAAGAGAAAGAACTCAAATACTTATGGATATAGCTAATAAAGAAGGTGGATTATTAATTGGAACCGGAGACCTTTCAGAACTTGCTCTTGGATGGTGTACTTATAATGGAGATCATATGAGTATGTATTCTGTTAATCCATCAATTCCAAAGACTTTAGTAAGATACCTAGTAAGATATGTTGCTGAAAAAGAATCTACTAAAGAAGTATCTGAAACATTATTAGATATTTTAGATACTCCTGTTAGCCCTGAATTACTTCCAAAGGGAGATAAAGGAGAAATAACTCAAAAAACTGAAGATATAGTAGGACCTTATGAATTACATGACTTCTTCTTATACCACTTTATAAAAAATGGTTCTTCTAAAGAAAGAATTAAATTCTTAGCAGAAGAGGCCTTTAAAGAAGATTATAGTAAAGAAGAAATAGAAAAATGGTTAGATAAATTTATTTATAGATTTTTCACTCAACAATTTAAAAGAAGTGCATTACCTGACGGTCCAAAGGTTGGTAGTATATCTTTAAGCCCTCGTGGTGATTGGAGAATGCCTTCTGATGCATCCTTTAATTCTTTTAAATAAGAAAACAAGTTAAAAAATACCTATTTCATAATGTAAAATAAAGAAATTAAAAATGTAGAATTAAGAGTTTATTCCTTAATTCTACATTTTAATTTTAAAGTTATTTTATATAATATATATTTTTATGCTGGTTCTATATCTGCTTCACTTTCTTTTCCTTCAACTTCTTCATTAAAATTAATTGAAAGTAATGACTTTTTATATAAGCCCATAGTAATAACCATAATTACTGAAGAAATTAAGAATATATTAGATACACTTATTTTATCAAAAAGATATCCATATATCATATTACTTAGTGGCATTGCAATCATGCATCCTGTCCCCATAACTGTTGATACTCTGCCCATAAACTCTAATGGTACAATATACTGAAAATATATATTTATAAATGTATTTGCAAGGCCTATATAAAGACAAATAACAAAAGTAATTAATAGCATAAGTAAATATAAATAAATAATACTATTTTCTATTTCTACAAATGATTTAAATGCTACAATTGCATAACTTGAAAGAACTGCGGAACTTATTAATAAACTACTATATAAATTTTTCCCTATAGAATTCTTTTTAGAAAGCCATCCTATAAGAAAAGATGCTACTATCATTCCTATAACCCCAACAGAGTCAACTATTCCATATTGAAAATCTGAAACTTTTAAAATAATTTTACTAATATAAGTACTTCCTACAGTAAAAGATCCAAATGCAAAATTCAAAATTATTGCTAAAGTAACTATATTTATAATATCTTTTCTTTTTACTATAAATCCTATCCCCTCTTTAAATTCATCAATAAAACTATTAAAAGAAAGTTTTTCTCTTTTTTTAGCATTCCTAGGTATAACTAAAAACACCTCTGAAAGTGCTGATAAAAAGAAGGAAATTGAATTTATTATAAAAACGCCTTCTAATCCTAAGCTCCCATAAGCTAGTGCAGCAATACCTGGTGATATAACACTTCCAATAGACATCAATAAGGAATTTAAAGAATTTGCTTCTACTAAATCTTCCTTTTTTGTGATAGTTGGTATTATTGTTTGCAAAGTAGGACTATCTATAGTTGATATTACAGAAAGTATTATAACTAGAATATAAATATTAGTTAAAGATATTTCACCTGTTATAAAATAACTAACTGCAAAAATAGTTACTACAATACCACTTATTAAATCTAGTACTATGAGTATATTTTTTCTATAAAACCAATCTACTATAACTCCAGCAAATGGTCCTAAAAGAAGTTGTGGAATAAGTGCAATTGCAAGGATAGATGCAAATTTAGTTGCTGATCCTGTTGTACTTAAAACAAACAGAGATAATGCAAAGCTCTGCATATTAGAACCAATTAAAGATGTAATTTTCCCAAACATTAAAAGTGAAAAGTTTTTTTCTTTCAAAAGATTAAATTTCATATTTACCCCTTTTCTACACAATTACTGTGTAATACCCTTTTATTATTATTTTTATATTTTTACTAAAACATAAGTTCCATCACTAGCTTCTACTTCAACTAATGTTAATCCTTTGTAACTTTTCAACTCCTTAATTGCGTATATAATAAGATCCATATCTATATAATTCATATATTCCATAAGGTCTTTTTTATCATTATTAGCTTTACCATGTTTACTATATTCTTTAGTTATAAATTTTGAAAACCTAAGTCCACTAGTTAAAATAAACATAGGCACATATAATTTTATATTTCTATCCTTTGACTTTACTACTATCTTCATTTACCATACCTACTCAATTACAACCCTAACAACATCTCCATCACTTGAATCTACTGTAACTATTTCCCCAACCATTTCATTTTCTAATGCTGCTATTATTGTTTCAATCAACACTTCAAAATCTATACCTTCCATATCAACATTTTTAATTGGTAGTTTTCCTGTTGCTTTAAGCACTGAGGTTATAACAGCTATAGGTAAGTTAACATTTACCTTATCTCCATCTGAAGAGTCAACTTTTATTTTAAGCATTCTTTTATCATAATTCTTTTCTACTATTTGTATAGCTTTTTCTTCTTTTTTGTACATTACATCAATTAACTCTGCACTTTTTTCTACATTAAGCTTACCTTCTGATAACATTGTTAAAATTTTTATTAAATCATCTCTCATTTTATTACCCCCATATATTTATT
>NZ_JBNPON010000106.1:0-6024 GCF_050315195.1 Clostridium sp. SGI.024
ATTGAATAGGGGGATAAGAAAATGAATATCTATGCATTAGAATTAAATAATGATATTAAAGGTATCTCTAAAAGAAAAAAGTATATTGAATCCCTAGATGATGAATAATTCAGGTTTTATTTTAAATGGTATGTCAGGAATTTATAGTAACCAAGGTAGTATGATTCCAACAGATTCTTCAGAAATCATTGGGTGGTCTGGAGACATAAGCCCTAAATCATTAAAAAATGAAATCACTTTCTATGGAAATGATATTATTAAAGGAAATTGGTTGTTCCGTAAATTTGTTTTAAAAGCAGATATAAAAAATGGCATTGCTTACTATGAAGAAGAAAAAAATCACAGATAAAGAAATTGAACAAATGCTACTTTCATAATATATATATTAAATATAAAAAAGTTTAATCTTGTGTTACCTTCCTTATTGAAGACAACCACAAATTAAACTTTTTATTAATTTCATTATTATTTATCCATTAACATTTAATATAAAAATAAAATTTAAAGATATATTAAATATGTAAATATTGATACAGTTCCTATAAGAATAATAAAATCAATAATTACTAATTTATATTCTTTCTTTATAGCTGATATTATAAGTGTAATAATACTTAATCCCATATTTATTAAAGCTAAATAAACATTAGTAAATAGTCCTCTAATAAATATAGATTCTAATATATACATTGCTGTAACAATAAATAAAATAATATGTGTTATCTTAATGCTATTACTTTTACTAAAAAAACTGTTATGACTCATGATATTTCACCACCTTATATAAATTGTTTAGATTAAATTTATTACCCTGTAATTACACAATAAGTAATTATAAATATCATTATAAATAATCAAATATCATATTTCTATAGCCTCTACCTACCAAATGTATTTAATAATGCATGTACTATAATTGAAGAATATACATTTTTATTTTTATATCTAAAAAACCCTACTACAATTCCAAAGGATAGGCCAGTTATTACCTTCCAAAACATTATGTTCATTATATTAGCATTTGGTGATATCATACTAACTCTCCACATAACTGTATCAATATATCCTAAATGCCATATTCCAAATATAAGAGTTGAAATTATATATGCCCATAAATCTTTTTTTATAATGCTAATTTTCTTATAAACATAGCCTCTAAATATTATTTCTTCAAATATAACAGTAATAATTGATCCATATATTAAGCTTAATACATCATATAGCGAATTGCTTTTCGTAATTATAGGTGTTGTAAAAATAAATATAAATAATATTGTTGAAGTTACTATATATCTCCAATTAAATCTTTTAGGGAAAATATTTAATCCAAGCTCATTTTTCTTTATACTTATAATACTAAATATAATTATTATAATCATATATATTGATGATACTATAACATCTGTTATAAAATTTTTATCTAAGAAAAGAAAAGCTAAGGTTTTAAAGCTGAACCTTCCTATCTGTAATGCAATTAAACACAATATTATATTAATTATCTTCTTCATATATAATAACCTCCAATCCCCCTATCTCTATATATTATTTTACTCCTAGTTATATTTTAGTATAAAATTAACTTAAAGAATCTAAAAAATGGTATAAATGCGGAAGGGAGTAATTAAAATGGATAAAAAAGGCTTAGTTGAAGAATGGTTAGAAGAAGAAAAAGTAGCACATATAAAAGGATGGGATTTCTCACACATCCATGGTAGATATGAAGAAGAAAATGATTTGCCCTGGAACTATAGTGAAATTATTAAAAAATATCTAAAACCAGAAGATTATTTACTTGACATAGATACTGGTGGTGGAGAATTTCTTCTATCACTAAAGCATTCAAATAAAAAAACAAGTGCAACAGAGGGTTATGCCCCAAAAGTGCAACTTTGTAAGGAGACATTATTACCATTAGGTATAGACTTTAGAGAAGCAGATGGAAGTAATATTTTACCCTTTGAAGATGAAAAATTTGATATAGTAATTAACAGACATGGAGACTTCAATCCAAAGGAGATTTATCGTGTTTTAAAGTCTGGTGGAATATTTATCACAGAGCAAGTAGGTGCTGAAAATGATAGAGAATTGGTAGAATTACTTCTTACTAATGTTCCAGAATTACCTTTTCCAGAACAATACCTTAATATTGCAGTTGAAAAATTTAAAAAATCTGGATTTACAATAATTGATGAACAAGAAGCCTATAGACCTATTAAGTTTTTTGATGTTGGTGCACTTATTTGGTTTGCTCATATTATAGAATGGGAATTTCCAAATTTCTCAGTAAAGGATAACTTAGAAAATTTATATAATGCACAAAAGTTATTAGAAAAATATGGGGTGATTCAAGGAAATATCCATAGATTTTTACTTATTGCAAAGAAAAAATAATTATATAAATACTATGGAGAAGATACTATGGAGTTTAATGAAAAATTAAAGGAATTAAGAAAACAACATAATATGACTCAAGAACAACTAGCAGAAAGGCTATATGTTTCAAGAACTGCTATTTCAAAATGGGAAAGTGGAAAAGGTTATCCAAATATTGAGTCTCTAAAAAACATCTCTAAAACTTTTTCAGTTTCAATAGATGAATTACTTTCAAATAATGAATTACTTCAAGCTGCTGAAAATGAAAATAAATCAAATATAAGCAAGCTATCTAGTCTTATATTTGGAATATTAGATTTAATGGCTCTTGCCTATATCTTTTTACCCTTCTATGGACAAGAGATTGATGGGTATATTTATTCTGTAAATTTACTTCAATATACTAAATCCCCTACCTCAATTCGTATTATTTATTATACTTTAATTATTGTAATGTCATTGGTAGGTAATACAGAAATAATATTACAATTTTTTGATGATAAAAAGAAGTTTACCATATTGAAATATGTATCAATTACATGGCACTCCTTAGCCATACTATTTTTTGCAGCTTCTCGTCAGCCCTATGTAACAATATTTCTTTTTCTATTTTTAATGCCTAAGATGGCACTACTAATTAAAAACAGCAAATAGTAATAACCTTCTAAAGCCTTTAAAATAGCCATTGGCACCATAAGTGTCATGGCTTTTTTCTTGTTGTGATAATAGGTTTCTTGTACTTTCTGCCATAGGCTCTAATAATTAAATTATAACTTGTAGTCAAGTTTTAAAAATAAAATTGAAAGGAAGTATAGATATGGAATATGTTATTGAAACAAAAAATCTAACAAAAAAATATGGTAGTTCTACTGTTGTTGATAATATTAATCTTCATGTTCCAAAGGGTAAAATTTATGGATTACTTGGCAGAAATGGTGCTGGAAAAACAACAACAATGAAAATGATGCTAAAGCTTATTAAGGTTACAAAAGGAAATATTAATTTATTTGGAGAGGATTTTAGAAATAACAATCTTTATAAAAAAATAGGCTCAATTATTGAAACTCCTGGTTTTTATCAAAACCTTACTGCTAGAGATAACTTAAATCTTTTAGCTAAATTACATGGTAATATTTCTAAAAAAGAAGTTCAAGAAGCCCTTGAAATTGTTGGACTCCACACAGAAGAAAAAAAGACCTTCTCTAATTTCTCTTTAGGAATGAAGCAAAGGCTTGGAATTGCTGCTGCTATTATGCATAATCCAGAGCTTCTTATTTTAGATGAACCAATAAATGGACTTGATCCAATAGGAATATCAGAAATTCGTTCCTTTTTATTAAGGCTTAGTCATGAAAAGGGAGTTACTATTTTTATTTCAAGCCATGTTTTAAGTGAAATAGAACAAATTGCAGATGTTATTGGAGTTATGAATAATGGAAAATTAGTTGAAGAAGTTAATATCTTAGAATTACAAGACAAACTAAAACATTATATTGAAATAACAGTTTCAGATACTAAATTATCAGAAAAGATATTGAAAGATAACTTTTCTATTAAGGATTACTCCATTATTGATAATACTATCTATCTTTATGATAACTATAAAAATATAAGTGATATAAATAAGTCCTTAGTTCAAAATAATATCTCTATTAATAAACTTAATCCTTGCAAAGAAACCTTAGAAGCTTATTTTGAAAACTTAATTGGAGGTGGGGGTATTGCTTAACCTTATATCTTGTGAAATGAAAAAACTAAAGAATTCAAAAATTATTATTTTATGTATTATTGGAGCCTTTGCTGTACCAGCTATGATGCTAATAGAAGCTATTCAAACTCATTTTGAACATCCTGAGCGTATTTTTACACTTAGTGATATTTATGATAATAGTCTTTTATATGCTATGCTACTTATGAATATGATGATTTGTGTTGCTATAATTAGTTATATCTTTAGCCGAGAATACTTAGATAACACTTTAAAAACAGTATTACCTATTCCTGTTTCTAGGATAAAGCTTCTTATAGGTAAATATATAGTTACACTACTTTTAACTTTACTTATTAATATAATTACTTGGGCTGGGATTCTAGTATTTTCAGGAATTTATCATAGTATATTTACTATTAGTGAGTTTAACCTTACTGTAACATTTAATTGGTTAATGAAATTCTTATATAGTGGTGTTTTAATATTTTTTACAGCTACTCCCTTTTCTTATTTAGCAATGAAAACAAAGGGCTTTGTTGCACCTATGGTTATTTCAGCAGCTGTAGTAATGGGAAGTGCTGCATTAAGTAACCACAACTTTGGAGCTATTTATCCATGGACTGCTACATTTTTTCTTATTAAAGGCTCTCTTCTTTCCAAAGGATATCCCATTTCACTATCAATTATTATTATTTTATTTCTTTCATTCTCAGGATTTATAGCTACCTTTAAATACTTCTGTAATGAAGATTTAAAATAAAGTATTTTTGATAATTATTATCAATTTTTATAGTTATTGAATATAAATTTTTATTTACTTATAATTAAATTAAGAGGTCCGGAAGCTCATTTTTTTTATGAATTGGAGAGGATAATATATGTATCATGGAAGGTTTAAAGGAACCCATTATGAAGCAGGCTATAAGTGGGGTGCATTACTTAATAAAAATGGAAAGAAGTTAGATAATTGTCCAACATATACTGTTGGCGAAGAAAGAATTCAATTTGGTAGAGACTGCAAAGCAATATTTGAAGAATTATATCCTGAAATAGTTGATGAAGTTAGAGGAATTGCTGAAGGCAATGAAATTTCCTTTGAGTATTTATGTGGAATGCTCTTTAGTATGTATTGCTTTAAATTTGATAATAAGTGTACTTCCTTTGCCATAAGTAATGGAGAAGAAATTTTATTTGCAAGAAATAGTGATTTTTTAGTAAGCTTAGAAAAGTTATATATGAACTGTCTTTATAACTTAGATGGTTGTTATTCCTTTAATGGAAATACTACTGCCTTTGTTCAAATGGAAGATGGTGTTAACGAAGAAGGACTAGCTGTAGGTTTAACCTTTATTTATCCTAAGGTATGGAAACCAGGCTTTAATGCTGGAATTCTTGTAAGATATCTTCTTGAAAAATGTAAAACTACTGCTGAAGCAATTAAAGCTCTTAAAACCCTTCCAATTGCCTCACAACAAACTATTACCCTTGCAGATAAAACTAGACATATAGCTGTAGTAGAATGTAATTGTGAAAAGGTTGTTGTAATAACTCCAAGAGATGGAGAAGATTTTGTTGCTACTGCAAATAGCTTTAATAGCTCTGAAATGTATGAATATAGAAATACAGAAATAGATGATTGGCGATCACAAGATAGATATGAAACAGCTAGAAATACTTTAATAAATAATCCTGATAAATATTCAGTAGATTTTGCTATGGATGTATTAAGTGGTAAATATGGCTTTATGTGTCAGTATAATAGAAAGACTAATGCTGATACTGTCTGGTCTGTTGTTTATGACTTAACCCGTAATAAAATTTGGAGAGTTGAAGGAAATCCAAGCCGTAAAAAATTCAAAGAAGATATACGTTTTAAAATTAAATAATTTTTTATAAATTCCTATGAAATAAATATAGTCCAGCAAATAGACTTGCTGGAC
>NZ_JBNPON010000107.1:0-5392 GCF_050315195.1 Clostridium sp. SGI.024
TCTTCTTATAACTTTCTCACTACTATCTATAACTTTAACTACTGAATCATCTTCTTCTATATAAATATCTCTATCATGAAATAAAAAATAATCTGCTACATCCTTTAAATTATTTAAAGCTTCCTCATTTTTATATTCCATTGACATATTACTTATATTTCCACTAGTCATAATTAAAAAATCTAAATCTTCCTCTAGTAATAAATAATGTAAGCCTGCATATGGAAGCATAACCCCTAGAGAATTTTGTTTTGGTGCTATAGCTTCTGGTAGTAAAAATGGAAATTTCTTTTTCAAAATTACAATAGGTCTTTTATTACTTTTTAGTACTATTTCTTCTTTAGAAGATACTTCACATATCTCCTTAACAAGATTAATGTCTCTTACCATAACAGCTAGTGGCTTATGACTTCTACGTTTTTTCTTCCGAAGAATATTAATTGATTCTTCATTTCTTCCATCACAAACTAAATGAAATCCCCCTATGCCTTTAATTGCTAATATCTTACCTTCTTTAAGAAGTTTTTTAGCTTCATTAATTGGATTTTCACATATATTTTTTACTCCCTTATTATCTGTTAACCAAAGCCTCGGTCCACATTTATCACAACAATTTGGCTCTGCATGAAATCTCCGCCTTAATGGATTGTTGTATTCATCATTACATTCCTTGCACATAATAAATTTTTTCATAGTAGTATAATGTCTATCATATGGAAGGCTCTTAATTATAGAATACCTTGGCCCACAGTCAGTACAGTTAGTAAAAGCATATTTATATCTATTAGATTTATTTTCTTTCATGTCATTTAAGCAATTTTCACAAATTGAAATATCAGGAGAAATAAACTTTGGAAAGATTTTTTCATTAACACTTTCCTCAATTACAAAACTACTTGTATATAAATCATTTTTATAACTATCATTATTTCTAATAAATCTACATTGAAACTTTTCAATTTTAGAAATAGGTGGCATATCATTTAAAATGCTTAATATAAATTCTTTTAAATTATTTTTTGTTCCTTTACAATAAATCTCTACAGATCCTCCTAAATTTTTTACATATCCTGATATTTTATATTCCTTTGCTTTTCTATACACAAAGGGTCTAAAGCCTACCCCTTGTACAATACCATCTATATTTATTAAGTATTGAAGAGCTTTTATTTCTTCTTCATTACTCTTCAAACTGCTCACCTTCAATTTTTAGTATAATAGCAGTTTGGCTTGGTGTTTCATCTCTTTGAATATGAATATTCGTCCATGTACCTACTAAATCATTGCAATCAGTTCTAAATTGTTCATAAAGATTTCTATTATTAACATGGCTCTTATTATTTACAGAAATAGATAAGCTATTTACTCTTTTTATATTATTATCTTTACATATTTCCTTTACTGATTCTGAAATTTTATTTAATAAAAAAGTATCATGCATAATTAAATATTCCTCTCATTTATAATTTTTTTTATATTATTTAAAATATTATTAGAAATTGATTTGAAACTCTTTTTCAAATTATTACTTAAGCCAATGTCCAAATAAATTTCTTCAACCTCAATACCTAAAATTATTCCTTTAATATTAGGATAATAAAGCTTTAATAAATCTAAGAAGCTATACTTATGCTGAGAAGCTTCAACCTTATTAGAAGTAAATTTATCTATATCTTCAATTGTTATTTCTCCTATACCTTTTCCATAATAAGCTGAATCTAAAATTATTATATAATCATCCTTTTCTATACTTGATATACAATGTTGAATATTTGTTTCTCCATATATAACATTAACTCCAAGTTTTAAAAGTTCTATCTCTATTTCTTCTGCTACTTTTATTCCTATAGCATCATCCTTCATAAGTACATTTCCAATTGCTATAAGTTTAAGGCTCATACTAAAACCTCTACTATTTTAATATCACCTTTACTTCCAATTAAGTGAGTTGCACAAGATACACAAGGATCATATGATCTTACAACCCTTCCTATTTCTACTGGTTCATTAATATTATTTATTTTACAGCCAATCAAGGCTCTTTCTATAGGTCCAGGATTGTTTAATTCATCCTTAGGAGAAAGATTCCATACTGTTGGAGTTATAATATTATAATGTTTAATTAACTTATTTTCTATTTCTATCCAATGTCCTAATGCTCCTCTTGTAGTATCTATAAGACCCACACCATATGCTTTGTCTGGAACTTGATAAACTTTTTGATTATTAGGTTTTAACTCTACTCTTTCTGCTAAATTTCCTAAAATATTTAATATCTTCTTTGTTTCTAAAACTCTTGCTATATTTCTATCCATAGATGAATGTCCCCCTGTGTATTCTCCAGATACAATTAATCTTGCTAATGGTCCAACTTCCATTGGTAATCCATCATACCTAGGTGTCTTTACAAAGGTATATGCATCAACCTTAGATAAATCTACTTCTTCAAAATTTTGATCTTGTTTATACCAAGAATATTGAATTTGTTCAGTAATTTTATTAGGATCTAGCTCATATCTAATATTATCCTTTATTACTCCAGGTTTAACATAAGTAATATCAGCTTCTGCATACTTATCAAAAACACCAAAACTCATAAAATTAGGATATGATATACCCTTTTTAAAATAATCTGAATAATATTTAGCTATGGTCTCTACATCTTCTATCATTTCATTTGAAACAAATTCATTAATTTTTTTAATAATACTTTTGACCTTTTCTAATTTATAAGCATCTATATTTACTGTAACCCCACCTACAAAAATCCCATGGTTATGAGGGGCCTTTCCTCCTAATACTGCTAATCCTTCATGAGCCAATCTACTAAACTCAATACTTTTAATATAGTGTTTGTCTATAACATCATTTATTTCCTTGGGAAGCCTAAAGTCTTTATATTGATTATTTTCAACTAATTTCACACTAGAAATTCTTGCATAACTTGGAATAGACATAAGATAGAAATGTCTTAAATGATTTTGAATAAATTCAAATCCATGCATAATATCTCTTATATAACTATCATTTAAAGTAACTTGTATCTTTAATGCATCTTCTAAAGCTAGGGTGGAAGCCATGGAATGTGCAGTTGAGCATATGCCACAAATTCTTTCAGTAAAATATATAGCATCTAATGCTGGCCTGCCCTTTAACATCTTTTCAAATCCCCTAAAAAGTAACCCACTAGCTGTTGCTTGCACAATTATATCCTCTTTAACTTCTGCTCTAACATCTAAAAAACCACTTATTCTTGTAACTGGATCTATAGTAATTCTTTTTCCCATAATTCCTCCTTAATATTTAACAAAAGGTTCATTGCCATCTGGAAAGGTTGACTTTGCACACCCTATACAAGTGGTATTATCACCAATAGGCCAATTAACATATCCATTCCACTTCCTTCTAGGACAATCAGTTTTTGTAACAGGCCCCTTACATCCAATTTTAATCATACAACCTTCATCTCCAAACTTTTCTGCGAAAATTCCTTTTTCAAAAAGCCCTCTTCTAGTACAAGTATCGTGAATTGTAAAGCCATAAAAAAGAATTGGTCTCCCATCGCTATCTAATTCTGGAATTCCATATCCAATTAAGTGAGCTAAAGTTCCCACTACCCAATCAGGATGACATGGGCATCCTGGCAACTTAATAACTTTTTTATTTGTAATATCCTGTACACTTTTACTTTCAGAAGGATTTGGAGCTGCTGCAGAGATTCCACCATAACATGCACAAGTTCCTACAGCTACAACATATTTTGCTTTTTCAGTTGCTAGTTCTACTGCCTCTAAAGCAGTAATAGGTTTTCCATTATAATTTGCAATAATATTATAAAATCCCTTTTCTTTTGTCGCTACTGCTCCATCTACCAGTAATATAAATTCTGTATCAAGTGTTTCTAAAAAGTTTTCAAATGCTAAATTTCCTTCGTTGCCCATAAGTGTATTGTTGAAAGTAATATTCACTATATCAGTTAGAATATTATACAAACCAGGATTTTCACTATTTAATAGAGAAATTATATTCCCAGAACAACCAGTTACCTCAAGCCACATAGCATTCATGATTTTAGCTTCTTTTCTTTTAACCATTTTTAAAACATCTTCTTGAAATGTTCTTGCCGTCTTTAATTTAGCTTCATTAAAAAAACATTTTTTTTTATTATTCAACTTAGTATTACTCCATTACATTATTTAATATAATTTATGCAGAAATACTTTTAAATATTAAAAAAAGGAAGTATATTACTACTCCCTTAATTTATTAGTGTCTTAACCTTAAAATAATTTTTCTTTTAAAATTTTTCAATTTATTTATATTATGATTTTCTCTATAGGCTCCTAACAGTAATAATACAATTGATAATCCTACACAAAATCCATTTATGAATTCTGGTAATTGAAAGAACTGTTTAGATATTATCCAAAAAGCATTAATTAATAACCCAAAACAAATATAATTATTTAATTTTCTCATAAATATTCCCTACCCCTATTAAATTTTTTTTGATATTATTATATAGGCAATTAAGTATGATAATAAAAAAACTGATATTATACCAAATAAAACTTGGGTTAGAATTGGATACCATAAACCACCAATTAAAGCTACCAAATACATACTTACTAACATTACTGCTAATGCAAATCTTGATGCCCTTAAGCTTATAGCCTTAATTCTTTCATCAGTATTACTAATACGAGCCTTTCTAATTTTCTCTTCATTCTTTAAGATTCGAATGTTTTTAATTAATAGTACTACACCTACCACTGTTAATCCAGTTCCAAAGCCTGAGTAAGTAGATATCATCTTTTCGCTAATCTTTAAATTTAAATATCTATCTCCAAAAAGTGTTATAACTAATGTTATTAATCCAAGAATTACTATTCCTATAAATAATACTATCCTTTCTTTTATAACCCCTTTATATTCTTCATTAGTTTTACAGTCACTACCACAAAACATACCTAACATAAATTTTCATCTCCCTCAAAAATAAATACATCTTCTATTTTTAATCCAAAATATTGAGAAATTTTGTGAGCAAGTACTAAGGATGCCTTATATTTTCCACTTTCTAGTGATATTATTGTTTGCCTAGTTACATCTAAAGCATCTGCCAACTCATTTTGTGTTATCTTACGTTCTTTTCTTAAATCTTGTATCCTAGTTTTCAAATTTGCACCTCCTAGTAGGTAAAGTAAACTTTACAATTTAAGTATAGTTTGCTTTACATTTAATGTCAAGCATATTTTACATTATTTTTCTAATAACTTTTTAATATTAAAAGATAATAAAAAAAGCTGTGATAAACAAATGGAAAATCTAATTTCTTCTGAGGAATAACACGTTATATATATGAATTTCTGAATGATTTTCTAGATATGAT
>NZ_JBNPON010000108.1:0-5192 GCF_050315195.1 Clostridium sp. SGI.024
AGAGAGATGAAAATCATCTCCCTTAAATGTTTATTTTAAGATATCTTTTTATAGTTTTTTCTGTACATAAATCCTAAACCTAGAATTATACTTAACATAGCAACTACTCCCAAATAACCTGTCTCAACCCCAGTAGTTGGTAGTTTTCCACCATTGTTTGAATCACTAGGTGTTTCCGTTCCAGGTGAATTTCCACTTCCATTATTTCCAGAACCACCATTTCCATTGCCCTTAGCAACAAGATTATTTAAAGCTTTATCTAATGATTTGGTTACATCATTTACCTCTTCCTGAGTTGCCTCTTCATTAACAAAAACTTCATTAGCTCTTGATAATTGAGTTTTTAACTCATTTACACTTTCCTCTGTATATTTTGATAAATCTATATTTTTAGCCTTATTTATTAAATCTTCAAGTTTAGATTTATCTGGTATTAATCTTAAGTCTAGATAAGATTTTAATAATGTGTTATATGCTGAATCTACTTCTTCTTGAATTACATCTGTATTAGCCAAAATTTCTTTTGCTGCTTTTAATGCACTCTCAAATTGTGTCCAAGTTGCTTCAGTATATCCTTTCTTATCTAATACTTCTAATTTATTTACTAAGTTTTCAAGTGCTTCCTTCTTAACTTGAATTTTAACTAAACCATCTATAGATGCTTTTAATGAATCTAAAGTCTCATCTATTTCTTCTTGCATTGCATTCTCATCTGCAAGCACTGCATCTGCAATTACAATAACTTCTTGTAAGTTAGCCCAAGAATCAGCAGTATATACTTTCTCAACTAACTCTTTTGCTGAATCTACAACTGCCTGCAATACATCTTTATCTCCTTGCTTAAAGTCAAGCATCCAGATAACATTAACTAATCCCTTGAAAGCTGCATCTACTACTTCTTCTGTAGCATCTTCATTTTCATAAACTGCTTTAGCTTCTTCTAATGCAGAATTAAATTCCTTTACTACAGCTGGTACTACACCCTCTAGTGAACCTTCTGCTACAACTTTGTCAGCATAGTCTATAGCTTCTTTTAAAGCAGTTTTATCTACTTCTGGAGTTGGTTCTATAACAACTTCTTTAACTTTATGCACATTTAGCTCAGCAGCTGATGCAAATCCACCTGCTCCTGCTTTTGCAATTAATCTTACATGTGTTACATTAGAAACTTCATCAAAATTAACTACTTTTAAAGTCCCATCTTGCCCCCAATTTCCCTCTGAAACTGTTATAAAATCAGTTCCATTTGTACTTACTTGAAGCTCATACTCAGTGATTGTACCATTACCTCCATTACTTCTTGGAAGATATGAGAATTTATTAATATTATAAGCTCTTCCTAAATCTAATGTTATGCTTTGTGGTAATTGTACAGGAGTATTGTAATTTGTATGCCAAATAGTTCCTGGTTTTCCATCTATGGCAAAAGATGCTAATCCTTCTGAACCTACATTTGGATGCTCACTTGTTGCTGATGCTTTCATTGTTTCTTGTGGAATTACTGTATCATCTGCAACATTTGTAGCAATATTATAAACTTCTAATGATTTTAATTCGCCATTAAATGCTTTTGTTTCACTACCTATTTTTTCTAATGGGAATACAAATGTTCCATTATCTCTAGCTGTACTAGTCTTACTTACTTCATCAACATATTCTCCATTTACATAAAGCTCTGTTTTAGTCATTCTTCCTACTATGCTTATATCTACCCATTCACCTTTAGGCAATTCATAATTAAATGAATAGTCATAGAATTCCCTTGAAAATCCTACTTTTCCAGTTTCTTTTTGAACTGCTTTAAAGTAACCCTTTTCAGATTCAAAAAGAACTTGTTCTTCATTATTACTATTTTCATCTCTTTTTATACTAAATGAAACTGTATAGTTTGGTCCTATATTCTCTATAGAATTTTCTAAATAACTATTGTTGCCATTTAATTTTAATGCTCCATTTTTAATAGTAGCATTATTAATGAATGTTGAATTATATTCATTTCCAGACTTATCAGGTACTATACCATTTGAAGCAGATTTAAAATTATACTCTAAAACCTTTTCTGTCTTAGATTCTACTTTAAATCTTGGATTAGTATTCGGAGCATTTGAAACCTTGGCTGCCACTTCTGTAAACTCATTATAAGTTTTATCCTCTGCTAATCCCCACATTTTTTCTGATAAAGCTTGAACAGCAGGTAATACCCTATCATAAATATCTAATTCAACTATACCATTAGCTTTTCTATCAATCATATCATTCCAAACAGCAAACATTCCTCCACGCATTTGTGGTGATCCTGCTGGAATTACATCTCCATTACCAAATTTACTTACTTCATAATTATTATATATATAGTTTGTGTTTAAATAGTCATAATAATATCCTGCATCTGGAACTATATATAGCTTACCATCTTCAGTATTAATTAAGTCATAACCTGCATTAAACATATCTGAAGGATCTGCCCATCCATTATTCCAAATGTTCATTTCTATACCTTCTGCTGTTACAGGAGTATTACCTCTTTTATTAGAAAGACTTCCCCAAACTCTTGGTGTTCTGCCCTTTTCATCCCTTATATATTTAAGCATTTCATCGGTATATGCTCTATATTCCTCTGAATTCCCATAGAACTCATCTGCACCTATATGAACTTTAGTATCTCTAAACACTGGATTCTCTCCATCTGTATACTCACTAAATATTCCTTTTATATATTCTACTACTTCTGGATTTGTGACATCTAGCATTGCTGCATTTTCACCAACGCCCTTATGATCACCTTTTCCATAAGCAAATTCAGGGTGAGCTTTCATAAATGATAAAGCATGTGCTGGACTTTCAATTTCTGGTACTATATTAACACCATATAACTTAGATTTATCAATAAATTCTCCAAATTCTGCTTTAGTATATGATATATCTGTAGATGTTAGTGGAACACCATTTGCTCCTATATCATTTGACTCTAATCTAAATCCTGCATAAGCTTTTTCTATTGCCTCTGCACCATATTCAGTAACCCAAATATAATTGTCATTTAAATGAACTTGGAAATCATTCATTTTATACCAAGACATAAGTTTCATAATATCATATAAGAAATCCAAAGAAGTAGGTTTTCTTCCTACATCTAACATAAAGCCTCTTATATCTGATAATGGATAATCTCTTGTTATCCCTTTTGGAATAGTTGTTCCATTTTGCTTTAATATTTGTAATATTGTTCTTGTTGATAGAAATACAGCTTCTGCTTCATTAGCCTCAACTTTAACAAAATCACCAATTTCCATATAATAGCCTTCAGTTCTAAGCTCCGGACGGTTATTATTTAATTCAACATAGAAATCACCTCTATTTGGTGAATCTGAAACTACTACTTCAATTTCTTTACCAACTATATCCTTATAATCTTCAGAAAAAACATTCATATATTCACTTAATTCTGATTCTGAAGAAGGTGAAATAACTAATCTTGATGCATCATTAATTTCAAAATTACCATTTCCTCCAAGCCATTCTCTAAGCTCTGGAATAACAGTTGGTACCTCATTACCTGTAACTTCATTTGATCCAGGCACTAATACTTCTATATCTGGAGTATATACACTTTTATTTCCTTGTGTTATTTTAAAATTAACACGAACTTTTGTATCTACTAAAGGTCTATATATTTTCATATCAGCTCCGATAACTTCTTCATAGTCGGCTCCAACAAATGAAATTTCATATCCTACTGGTACTGATGGCATTGGTAACACTTCATCATCAAGTGTAAGATTTTTAACAGTTATAGAATTTACAACTCCATCTAATCCTTGTGGAATATCACCATTATAAATTTCAATTTCATATATAGATACATTATTCCAGTTAACACCATCTGCATTAGCTATATGTTTACTAACATAAACTCTTACATATCTAGTAGCAATAGCTTCATTTAGTTTAATTTCTTGTCTATTTTGTTTCGGTACAGATGTGGCTGTATATACATCATTCCAATTATTATTATCATCAGAAACTTGTACTTTATATTCTTGAGCATTTTTTCTTTCCCACTCAATAACTATAGTTTTTATTTGAATCTTAGCACCTAAATCAACTGTAATCCATTGATCATCTGATGATACATCACTTGCCCATCTAGAAGCCCTTGCATTTGAACCATCTACCGCTTTATCTGCTGTAAATGTACTAGTTTCATTGCTTGATGAAGTTGCATTTTTACCTAATGCAATATTTTGTCCAATCTCTGGTACTATAACTTCTGGTTCTTCCGGCTGCTCTGGTTCTTGTGGTTTATTATTATATATTTCAACTTCATATATGGATACTGTATTCCAACTAACATTACCACCTTCTTGTGTTGGGGAATAATCATTTATAGTTATCTTTACATACCTTGCATTTTGTGACCCAACATTTAAAACTTCTCTAAATTCATTTTTTGCTGTACTCTCATAAACAGCAGCCCAATTAGAATTATCATTTGATACTTCTATTTTATATGAATTTACATTTCTTCTTTCCCATTCAATTGCAACTTCATCTAAAGCTTTAACTTCTTTTAAATCTATTATAATCCATGGCTTAACTGCATTTAATTCTGATGCCCATCTTGAACTTCCACTCTTATTAAGATCTGTGGCCCTATCTATTTTCCCATCAATAACTTTATCAGCAGTAAAATTACTTCCTGCTTCATACCCTGATGCAGTAGCACTTTTTCCTAAAGCTATATTCTCTCGTTGTACTTCATTATTTTCTTCTGCTCTTACAGGTACAAAAGAAAACAACATAGTAAATACTATGAATATTGGTAATATTCTTTTTGAAGCATTATGAATCTTATTTCTCATTATTCTCCTCCTTGATTAATTATTTTTTATAAATCTTAGTAACAAATAACCCAAGATAGTTTACATACTATAAGTATATATATTGGGTTAATGCCATTTAGAAATACTTATCTCCCTCCCTTCTTTATTTTAGATGTGTTAACTTATAATATTTAAACTATATAAATATTATAAGTTTTAAAAAAAGCTAACTTATCCCATAAGGAATAAGTTAGCTTATGCCCTTTTCAGGTAACACACCCATTTAATCATTTACATTTTACCATATAAAGTAAAATTTGTAAATATTATTAATAATTGAGCTATATTTCTTATTAAATATGTTACTTT
>NZ_JBNPON010000109.1:0-5015 GCF_050315195.1 Clostridium sp. SGI.024
TATAATTGAGTAACTTATATACCTATATAAAAAAATAGTTAAAAGTAGTATTTTATAATATAATTATTAAACTTAATTTTATAAATACAAGCAAAATGTTATGTCGAAAAATGGCGATAAAAATATATGTCAAAATGTGTATAAAAGAAGTATAATTTATTTTGAGTGAATTAGTAGAATGATAAAAAACATACTAGTTTATTTTAAAAAACAATTATAAGGGGGCTAAATAATGCGAAAAACAAAAAAAAGGGCGGTATCAATTGCTATTTTAATTTCTATGTTTTTATCATTAGTAGTTGGTACAAGCTCCTCTGTAGTTAAAGCAGACAATAATATTAATGAAGTAATAATAAAAGAAGCTTTACTACAACAATTAAACCAAAAGATAAATAAAAATGATTCTTTTGCTAATGTTAAAAAATTAGAAAAGAACACCGAAAATTCATCTTTAAATGATGAGCTTAATCCAGAAGAAAAAATAAGAGTAATTGTAGAATTGGAAGAAGAACCAGCTACATTACAATTAGAAGATGGAGAGCAACCAGAAGTTGAATTAATAAATAAAGTTAAAGAAGCTCAAAAGCCTATTAAAGATGAAGTTGAAGATCAAATAGGTGAAGAAGTTAGACATACTTATGGAAATTTAATCAATGGATTTTCAATTGATGTAAAACGTAAGGATGTTGAAAAGATAGAAGATATAGATGGAGTAAAGAAAGTAAGTGAAGCTAAAGTTTATTATCCAGATATGTCAAAAGCAAAAGAATTTATACAATCTGCTAGCGTATGGCAAGATTATGGTTATAAAGGTGAAGGTCTTGTAGTTTCAATAATAGATACAGGTATTGATTATACACATAAAGATATGAAATTAACAAATAATTCAAAGGTTAAAATATCTAAAGATGATGTTAATCAAGAATTTGGGAAATATTATACTGAAAAAGTGCCTTATGGATACAACTTTGCAGATGATGATGATAAAGTTATAGATACTTCAGGTAGTATGCATGGAATGCACGTTGCAGGTATAGTAGGTGCCAATGCATCAGAAGATGAAGTTAAAAATAATCAAGGAATACAAGGTGTAGCACCAGAAGCACAATTATTAGCTATGAAGGTATTTAGTAATAATAGTGAAATTAAAGGTGCATACTCTGATGATATTATTGCTGCAATCGAAAAGTCAGTAGAATTAAAAGCTGATGTAATTAATATGTCATTAGGTTCATCAGCTGGATATAGAGATGATAAGGATCCAGAACAAGTTGCAATTAAGAATGCTACTGATGCTGGAGTTATCTGTGTAGTTTCTGCAGGAAACTCAACAACATCTACAGCACCATATGTTATTGATGGAATTAGTGATGTAGGAGTTTTAGGATCACCAGCAGCTGCTAGAGATGCTATACAAGTTGCAAGTTCTGAAAACTCAGTTGTAACATTACCTGCATTTACAGCAATAATTAATAACACAGAATCAATTGTTGGATATACACAAACAGATGTTGATCCAATTGATGTATTTGAAGCAAATGAAGAATTAACACTTGTTGATGCTGATTTAGGAAAACCTGAAGATTATACGAATAAAGATGTCAAAGGTAAGATTGCTTTAGTAAAAAGAGGAGATATTAGCTTTGTAGAGAAGCAATTAAATGCTCAAAATGCTGGGGCTAAAGGAGTTATTATTTATAACAATGCTGCAACAACAGAATATATTAATATGGCAACTGATGAAGCTGTAAAGATACCAGCTATTTTTATAAATGGGAATGACGGAAATACATTAAAAAATAGTATTTCAAATGTTAAAATCAAATTTAATGGAAAAGTTTCAGTTATAGCAAATGCCGTTAATGGTGAAATGTCTGACTTTACTTCATGGGGACCAACTCCTGATTTAGAGTTTGCACCACAAATAACAGGACCAGGTGGAAATATTTTCTCTACTTTAAATAATAATAGATATGGAAGTATGAGTGGAACATCTATGGCAGCTCCAAATGTATCAGGAGCAACAGCATTAATTCTTCAAGGATTAAAGGCACAAGGAATTAATCTTCAAGGAAGAGATTTAGTTGAATTTGTAAAAAAATCAATAGTAAATACTGCAAAGCCTTTAACAGAAGAAAATACATATGGTGATGAAGTACCATATTCTCCAAGAAGACAAGGTTCAGGATTAATACAAACCAAAAATGCAATTAATAATAGAGTTTTAGCTTATGGAAGTAATAATGAACCAACTATTTCATTAAAAGAAATAGGCGAGACTACAGAGTTCGAAATCACTTTAAAGAATTATTCAGATGAAGATAAAACATATGAAGTTAAGTCTTTGGGTGGTGTACTAACAGCTTTTGAACCTAATATGGAAAATCAAGTAATTACAGAAAGTATGCATTTTGACACAATTTTAGAGGATGCAACTTTAAACTTTAGTACTAATAATGTAACTGTACCTGCAAAAGGTGAAACAAAGGTTAAGGCTACTTTAAATGTTAGAAAAGATTCAGTTACAAATAACTTTGTAGAAGGATTTATAAGCTTTGAATCTAAAGATAATAAAGTACCATCTTTAGTTGTACCTTATATGGGATATTACGGAGATTGGTCAGAAGAAACAATTATAGATGGAGCTATTTGGGAGCCAAATACAGTAAATATGGTAGGTAGTTTTGCAGCTTCTAAATTAAATGGAGAATATAATTATTTAGGATTTATGGGTAAGGATAATAAAGGTAGTATTATTATTGATCCAGATAAGATAGCTATTTCTCCAAACGGAGATGAAGTGTTTGACTCTGTAATACCAGCATTATATTTATTAAGAAATGCTAGAGAAGTTAAAGTAGATTTACTAGATGAAAATAAAAATTTAATTAAAGAAAATATTAGTTCAGAAAATTATTTAAGAAAGAAAATTTTTGCTTCTGAAGGTGGAAACCAACAAGGTATTTATTCTAGCTTAGAATGGAATGGAAAGGTGTATAACCCTGCTACAGGAAATGAGGAAGTAGCTGAAGAAGGTACATACTACTTAAAATATAAAGCAAGAGTTGATGGAGCAACAAAATATCAAGAATTTATTATGCCTGTAAGCGTTGATATTACACCTGTAAAAACAACTTTAGAATCAAGCAAAGAAAGCCAAGATGTTAATTATGAATTAAATATAAGCTTTAATGGTGAATTAAAAAATAATAATATAAGTGCATATCTTTTATATGTAAATGGAAAACAAGTAAAAGACTATAACACAAATGAAGATAATTTAACAGCATCTTTAGATTTATTAAACAACAAAATTAATAAAATCGAGATTGCAACAATGGATAAGGCAGGAAATAGTTCTACAGATGTTTACGAAATAGGAGTAGGAAATTATAAGCCAGAGGTTAAGTTAATTGATTTTCCAGTAGGAGAAGCATTAAACACTGGTGAATTATTAGTTAAAGGTGAGTACATAGGAGATGTATCTGAAATATTAATAAATGGAGAAACTCCAGACTTAATGGAAAATGGTAAATTTGAAAAATTACTTAATTTAAAAGAAGGATACACTACTATAACTGTATTAGCTAAGGCTTCAAATGATGATGTGATTTTTGATAAGTCTTATAAAGTATTTAATGATACTGTTGCACCAGAAATAAATATTTCAGAGCCTGTAATTTTAGAGGATGATACAGTAGTAACTGCACAAGATAAAGTGAAGATTAAAGGAACCATAAGTGATAATACTGAAGGGTACAAGCTATATATTAATGGTGAAAATATATTAAGTGTAGCTTTAGATGGAGCAAAGAGTGCAAAAGATACTGAAAGAGAATTTGAGTATGAAGTTTCTGTAAATAATGGAGATTTTATTACAGTTAGAGCTGAAGATTTAGTTAATAATGAAACAGTAAAAAGATTTAAGGTTATAGTTGATAAAACAATTCCTGAAATATCAGTTGATAATGTTGAAAATAATAAATACTATAACACAAATATTAAGCCTGAAGTTAATGTAAATCCAGATACAGCTAATATTACTGCAACATTAAATGGAAATCCTTATAATTTCGAAGAAATAACAGAGGATGGAAATTATGTATTAGAAGTTGTTGCTTTAGGTTTAAATGGAGTTGAGTCTAAGAAGACTTTAAACTTTACAATTGATAAGGTTGCACCACAAATTAATCTTCAAGGTATAGAAAATAATAAAAAATACAATACTAATATTTTACCAAATTTAGATATTGATGAAGAAGCGACTGTTGTACTTGAATTAAATGGTGAAGCTTATAATGGAGAAAATATAGTTAATGAAGGAAGTTATACTTTAAAGGTTAAAGCAATTGATAAATCAGGAAATGAATCTGTTGCAGAGTATAATTTCACAATAGATAAAACTGCTCCAGAAGTTGATATTGATGGAATATTAAATGGAATGAAGTATAATAAAGAGGTTAGTCCTTTATTTGCTAGCAATGAAGAAGTAGAATTAACAATAACATTAAATGATAAGCCATATAATTATGAGCCTATTACGGAAAATGGAGATTATACTATTAAGATAATTGCTAAAGATTTAGCTGGTAATGTAACTGAAGTTTCAAAATCATTTACAATAAAATTACCAGAACTAGCAGTAAATAAAGATAATCCAACTCCAGTAGCAAATCCAAATGGAAATTCAGGCGGAGTAAACTTAGGAGATAGAATTAGTGATGATAAAGGCACAAATAATTTAGATACTTCTTCAATAGGAAAAGGAAACTTACCAAAGACAGGTAATGATGGATATTACTTTGTATTAATATCAGGTATAGTTATAATTGGATTTGGTGTGCTTCTTTTAAAGAGAAAAACTATTACAAGATAATATAATAATATAAAAAAGTATCGAATGCTTATATAGTATTCGGTACTTTTTTATATAGTAATAATAAAAATTATATATATTTATTACAATAATATAAGGTTATTATATACTGTTTATGGAAAAAAGTGTTATAATATTA
>NZ_JBNPON010000110.1:0-4837 GCF_050315195.1 Clostridium sp. SGI.024
CTTTCTTGAAAAACAACTTTTTCTAGTTAATACTTTGTGAATTATAGCATCACCATTTTTATTATCTGTTCTATCTAATAATACCCAATCCCCCACTACAGGATAATTAAAAGTACTATTTACAGAATATGATAATTTCCCAGATACTCTTGCAAGCACTTCTCCTTCTTCAGTAAGAATTCTATAAATGTCCTTATATTGTACTGAAACTCTTCCTAAATAAAAGTTGTCATTGTAACTACTTGCTTCCTTAATGTATCCTTCATTTAATCCTAATTCTAGTAAGTTTTTATTATTCATTCTTCCTCCCGAAATTAAACATATTGGGAAGGATATTTATTGCTATACTGAAGTCACCTTCCCCTTAACAACAATATAGTTTTTATTTCTTCTTACTAAATACATCATAAAACATCACATCCTTTCAGATAATTAATGGTTAATTTTGTAATAACAATTATATTTATTATATATTAACATTTATTTTTTTACACTATTATTTTAATTTATGAATACTTTATTCCTTAGGTATAACTTCACCATTTTCATCTAATAAATATATTGCAAAAACTATCTCAATTTTCAAAGGATCTTCTTTGACATTTTCACCATTATAAACAATCCTTATTTTATCACCCTTATCTAGCTCTGGCAGCTTATCAGTAGATATTGTATTTTTATTTATAATAACACTATCTGCATTAATAATATTTTTCTCTGAATTAACATTTTCATTGTCTATTGGAATAACATTAATACTTTCTTCTGTTATATCATCAACAACTGCATTTATATAATTTTGTGTTTTCTCACTTTCTACTTTACACTTGGTACATCCTATAATTGATAAGCTTAAACAGAAAGTAAAAATCAAAAGAGTTGCTCTTTTAAAAAGATATTTGTATTCTTTCATATTATTAACTAGGCCACTTAACATAAGCATTACCCCTTTTCTCTAAAAAATATTATTAAAGCCTAATAAACTAAGTATTTCTTTTAACAGTAACAAGTATTTATAAATTGCTACTAAGCGAATCAAAGAATCAAAATTAATACATTATATAGTAAAGTATTTGTTATTGCACTACTATAACTATATTGGTGCAGAATAACCGCCCCATTATAATTATAGTTTTTTATCAGCATTGATTTAAAAAAGTTCAAAAAAAGAAATTTCACACAAAGTGAAATTTCTACCACAACTCTTATCTCTTACTTTTTACTTATTCCCTATTACTTATAAACTATTTCTTTATTTGCCAGTAACATCTTTTTGGCGAATAAATCTTTTCTTCTTTTTTAAGTTTATCCATTACCTTAGATACTTCTTTTTTATCTATGCCTGTTTTTTCTGCAACTGCAGTGGCATTCATTGGTTCATCATTCTTTTCAAAACATTCTAATACAACGTTATAATTTTCCATAATTTCATCTCCTTTTTATGATTTCATACTAATTTTACATAATAATCTAAAATGATTTCAACTATTAAATAAAAACTTTTATTTAATAATTGTAAAAATAATTAAAAACTTTTTAATAAAAGGCTCTGTTTTAAATCAAGGTTGATAACAGATAGTATAAAAGTGGACAAATCGTAATCTTGTCCACTTTTATTTTAAATCGCAATATAATTCTATTGTTTCTTCTTATTTTTTTTCTTTTTATCGAAAACACCTATAATTACCAATGTCATGAATAGTGCTGTTGCTATATATATGAATCTGTCCACTAATGCTACCTCCTATATATTCTCTACAAAAATCTAAATTCCACCTATTTTGCAGTTACATTTAAAGCAATCTAATCGCAAAATTGCTATCGAGTAGTTTAAAACTGTATATTGGTATTATACATAATTTATAGAATATAATTCCAGTGTTTATTTAAATGAAGTCCAATTTAAACAAATATTGGTTTTCTAATCTTAAATTCCTTAACCATAGTATAACTATGTGCTATATTACCATGAACTATCAAATTTTTAGTTCTCACTATATCTTTTTCTGTACTGAATGTATTTATCCATTTATGCCACTTTAAATAATTTTCAAGGTATTTTCTAGCCACACCGTTAAATCTCGCCATCCACTTCTTCAAATTAGAATGTAGGCTATTTATGTGGTTTATATGGTATATATCTTCTTTGTGTCTACCTCTTTTTATTCTCTTGTGGTCTAAATTCATATCTATAGCAAACTGGATGTATGACTTGTTCGAATCTGTACATAAAATAGAATGTTCCCCTATACGATTACTATATAAACGTTCCAATTCATTAGCAGTAACTCTCCCAGTACATAATAATTCAATTATAATATTTCCTTGTCTATCAAGAGCAGTACCCACACACTTATTCTTCAGAAATACCTCTTTTCTTAACTTGTTTGCCTCTTTTACGAGAAGTTATTGGCATATTTATAGGTTTAGTTCCTTTGTATGAATAAGCAAAGAAAACTTCATCTGCTTCAACTACTCCCTCAACGGAACCTACACCAAGGAACTCACTAATACAATTAAGTATCTTATGTCTCCACTAAAAAGAAGTTGCTATATTAATTTCTACTTCTTCAGCAAATTTCCTTATGGAGTAACCATTCAACATACACTTAGCATACTTTAACCATTTATCTAAAGACTTTTTTCTTTTATAAGTTGCAGAATTGGTAAAATCAGTGAATGAGTTTTGGAAATTTCTGCATAAATATCTTTGCACACCATTCCTTTTTCCATTTCTAACGACATCAATACCATTACAATGACAACAAACTCTACGTTTAGAAAATCTCATTTCTTTAACTTCTTTACTTACTTATGTAACTTGAGAACCTAAAACAAGATATTCTTCTAATTGAGTTAATAACTCTTGTTGTTCTTGTTCAGATAAGGCTTTTGCTTGTGCTAATACTGATGTTACATTATTCATGGCGATACCTTCGAAAATTGATTATATCTATATTATAACCTACTTTCAGAAAAGTATCACATATCAACCATTATTTAAAACAGAGCCTAATAAAAAAATTTCCTAAAGAAAGTTTCATTGTAATATAATTACAAATAATGTTAATATAATATTAATTAAGCATATTATAGAAAATAGTGTAACTAGATATGAAGATACTTCTATTATGCTTTTACATTAAATAAGAAATATCCTTATTATATGGAGAATAAATTATGAGAATTGAAACAAAAAGACTTATTATTAGAGATTTCCGAAAAGACGATTGTAATGATGCCTTTGAGTATCTTTCAGATACTTCTGTAATGAAATATCTAGAGCCAACTTTTACATTTTCACAGACAAAAAAATTTATTCTAAAGTATGGAATTGATGAAAAAGTTATATTTGCTGTAGAAGAAAAATACTTGGGTAAAGTGATTGGTCATATAATATTTCATAAGTTTAATAAACCATTAGAATATGAATTAGGTTGGGTGTTCAACCTAAAGTATCATAGGAAAGGTTATGCAAAAGAAGCAAGTTTAGCATTGTTTGAATATGGCTTTAATAAATTGAATCTTGAAAGTATAATAGCTGAAACAGTTTCTAATAATAAAAAATCAATTGCAACAATTTTATCTTTAGGGATGAAAATTAATGATAGTTATAAAGAAAATTTACCTATTTGGATTATAACTAAAAATGATTATAAAAATTTAAAATATTGAATATTTATACTTATTTCTCATCACTTAAATTACTTTAAGACAATAATAAATAACCTATATAATATGCTATCATATTGTAAATTACAGAAAAAAGGTTTTAATTTGAGAAGTTTGAGATTTTAAATACCTGCATCTGTATATCTTTTGCTTGTCAAGAATAATATAATTATACAAATAAACAATATAGAACTTAAAAGCGGACAAATATTATATATCTTATTAGCAATAAGAATGAAAAAGAAGAAATAGCAAGAGAAATATTAAATAATCTACCAGATTGGTTTGGATTACCTGAAAGTACAAAAGAGTACGTTAACTGCAGTAAAGACATGACATTTTGGGCTAATATAGAATCTGGAAAAGCAAGAGGATTTATTGTATTAAAAGAAACAAGCCCCTATACTGTTGAAGTTTATGTTATGGGAGTATTAAAGGAATTTCATAGAAATAAAATTGGACATGATTTATTTAAAGCTTGTTATGATTATGCTAAAGAGCAAGGATATTTATATATTCAAGTTAAAACAGTAAAAGAAGGAATCTATGATGAGTATAACAGAACAATTAAATTCTACAAAAGCCTTGGTTTTAAAGAATTTGAATGTTTCCCTACACTTTTGGATGAATGGAACCCTTGCCAAGTTTATATTATGTCCATTAAATAAAATTTTATTTATTAATTAACTCTAAAAAGTAAATAACAAGATAAGATTTCCCAAATAAAATTTATAGTTGTATTATTATACTTAACAAAATATAATAAGGATTTATCCTAAAAATAATTTAATTAAGAAGTTCGTATGTTTGGAAAAGATAAAAAAGATAAACGATTTATAATTAAAGAATATCAATCATTAGGATTTAGTGCACTATATGTTGTTGTAAATACTCATACTGGTGTAAGTTATTTAAAATCTAATGTTGGTGTAGCAATTCATTGGGTGGATAATGTTACTACAATTCAAAAACTTAATGAATACTATATAAGAACTTTTGGGGATAATATTATCATTGCTTCAGTTATTGCTATAATTCCTACTTTAATAATAGGCTCTTCACATAAAAAAATAAACAATAATCTTAATATATTGGTGATTAAAAAGGGTCCTTTATTTATATTTTTTAACCACCAATATAAATTTTATTTCAAAATTAAATCTAA
>NZ_JBNPON010000111.1:0-4527 GCF_050315195.1 Clostridium sp. SGI.024
AAAAATAAACTCCGTCTAAGGACGGAGTTTATTTAGTTAATATTAATTTCTTAATTAAAGTACTCTTCTAGCTGCATAGAATGATGTTACAGGTGATACTTTAACACTTTGACCTGGTTGCGGAGCATGTATATACTGACCGCCTCCAACATATATTCCAACATGGTCTAACCCATAAGTAAATACTAAATCACCTGGTTGTAATTCTCCATATGAAACTGGTGTACCAACATTAATTTGTGAGTATGTTGTTCTAGTTATTTCTATGCCAGCTGCATTCCTAAATACATAGCTTGTAAATCCTGAACAGTCAAAAGCATTTGGTCCTGTTGCTCCATATACATATGGAGTTCCTATGAATCCATAAGCAAAATCTACAATAGCATTTCCTGTAGCAGATGATTGACCTCTATTTGGCATACTAGCCGCTACTTGCTGTGCTTGTAAATCTTCAATTTTAACCTTTGCATTTTCTATTGCATTATTTACTTCTTCAACTACTGTAGGGCTCTTTAATTGCTTATCCGCAATAGTTACTAATTGTGCTATTGCACTTTGTAACTCTGAAATTTCACTAGATGATCCTAAAATACCAATTTGATATTCTACTAAGCTTCTTTCTGCAACTGATAGATATTCAGCATCAAACTTTTCTTGCTCTGCTTGTGCTGCAGCAATTAATACTTCTTGCTCTTTTTTCTTACCTTCAAGTTCAGATAATATTTTCTTATTTTCTTCATTAATCTTAGCTATTTCATTAGACTTTTCTTCTAATGAAGCAACTTTTTCATCTAATTTTTCTTTCTTTTGTAGTAGATCTTTTACTATCTTCTTATCGATATTAACTATTCTGCTAGCAGAATCTATCTTTGTAATAAGATCGCTAAAGCTTTCTGCACTAAATAATAGAGTCAAGTAACTTCCTTGTCCTCCTGATTTATATAGCTCTCTTAATCTTTTTCCTAGTACTTCTTCTTTAGCTTCGATTTCAGCCTTTGAAGCATCGATTTCTTTGTTAGTATTGTTTATTTCCTCTTTTATAGATTCTATTTGTTTTCTGTTGTTCTCATCTTTTTCAGCTAATGGAGCTATTTGCTCGTTCAAATTATATATTTTTCCTTGAATGTCTTCTATCTTCTTATTTATTTCGTCATACTTTTGTTGACTTTGTATTACTTCCTCATTTGGAGTAGCAAAAACTGGCGTTACCGAGGTAATTGTTAAAGCTCCAGCTATAACAATTGATAAAATCCTTTTTTTCATATTCGCTGGTCTCTTATGACCATCCCCCTCTCCCTATATGTTACTTAACCATTATAACACTTATGGTAAGCTTGGACAATGGTAATTTTTTAAAATTATTATAAATAGAGCATGTAAATGTATACTATACATATTTATTAAAATTATTTTTTTAATATTTTTATACAATACTCTCATTAAAGTATATTTATTTACTTGAATTTTTATATCAAAAATTTATACATATCTTAAAATCAGTCTATATATTTTTATATTTCTTAAGCAATTTATTTTGAATTGTTGATAAAATAAATATAAATATTATATAAATTATTATTATGTACTTAGATTTTTCTGTAAAGATCATATCTAATATTCCTAAAACTATTCCTACTAACCCTAAAAATAAATTAAATACTCCATTATAATACATAAATTTATCTGTATCCTTATATACTCCACTTTCCTTAAAGTATTTTTTTATTCTCTTACTTAGTAAAGATATTAATCCAATTATTAAAAAGCCAAAACTTCCTAAAAACATTATTAAAGTTGTACTTTTCATTTACTTTCCTCCTATCTTAATATTTGCCTACTTTTTACAATTTTAAACATAAGTATAAATTATTTTACCAATTTTGCTTCTCTGTGTAAATTTTTTTTATTTATCTATATAAAAAGTGTTGACACAATTATATATAGTTACTATAATTATAATGTACTTCGGGGTGTGGCGCAGATGGGAGCGCGCGTGGTTTGGGACCATGAGGTCGCAGGTTCAATCCCTGTCACCCCGACCATAAAAAATCCTCTCAATTTTGAGAGGATTTTTTAATTTAATAAAAATTAAATCATTTTAAAATGAATTTATTTCACAATTATTTACAATCTATATAATCATGAAATTCTTCAAATTTATCGTCAAATCCGATAGATTTACAAGAGATTAACACTATTGGAATTATAGAAATATAAATACTCAATATTAATATCCACATAAATCTTTATCCCCTTTAATATTTCTATTAAAATTATTATATTCAAAAGTTTCTTATAATAGCTATATTTTTCATATTTTTTTATTTGGAGGTAGTATACATGGACAACGTTAAAGCAGTAATATTTGATTTAGATGGGACACTAATAGATTCTATGGGAATATGGGCTCAAATTGATGAAGAGTACCTGGGTTCATTTGGACATGCAGTCCCTGAAAATCTTCAAGAAGAAATTACTCATCTTACACTTACTGAAACAGCTAATTATTTTAAAGAAAAATTTAATATAGAAGATACTTTAGAAAATATAATTTCTACTTGGCATTCAATGGCTTTACATCATTATTCAACTACTATTAAATTAAAGGATAATGTTATACCATTTTTAAATAAATTAAAGAATAATGGAATAAAAATCGCATTAGCAACAAGTAATTCTACTCAATTACTTGAAGCAACATTAAAAAATAATGGTATTTATAATTATTTTGATGCTATTAGTACAACTGAAGAAGTAAAGAAATCAAAAGATAATCCTGATATATATTTATTATCAGCAAAAAAGCTTAATATTACCCCTGAAGAATGCTTAGTTTTTGAAGACATAGTACAAGCCGTAAAAGGTGCTAAATTAGCCGGAATGAAGGTTTATGCAATACATGATAAAAGTTCAGCTCATCAAAGAGATGAATTAATAACTTTAGCCGATAGATATATTTGTAATTATAAAGAGCTTTTATAAAAATAAGCTATGAAATAATTCTATTTCATAGCTTATTTTTATATTACGCTCTAGTTACTCCATATTTATTTTCTAATTCTTTAACAACATCTAAATATTTTCTTTGTTGAGCATCTTGTAGTAATTTATTTACAATTTGATTCTTAACTTCCTCAAAATCAACTTCTTTTCCATCATTTTTTTCTTCAACCTTTATTAAATGATATCCAAATTGAGTTTGAACTGGTTCACTTACAATATTTAACTCTAAATTAAAGGCAGCTTTTTCGAACTCTGGAACCATCATTCCTTTACCAAAAGCACCTAAATTACCACCTTCTTCTTTTGATGGACAAGTTGAGTACTTTGCAGCAGCTTCCTCAAAAGTTAATTTATTTTCATCTAATTCTTTTTTTATTTGATCACATAACTCTTTAGTATCAACTAAAATATGTTTAGCTGTAACTGTAGCAGGTTGAGCAAATAAATTTTTATTATTGTTATAATAGTTTAAAGCATCTTCATCTGTAACTGTTACTTCTAATAATAACTTATTTAAAGTTAATTGAGTTAAAATATCCTTTTGAGCTTGTTTAACATTATCTTCATATTCTGCTGTTTCATCTAATTTTAATTCTTTACCTAAAATATTTAATAACTCAAATGAAACTATTTGTTCTAATAATTGTTTCTTTGCTTCATCAGTACTAAAATATGCTCTTTTATCTTCTGGATATCTTGCTATTATATTTTGTAAATCTGATTCCTTAATTTCATTACCAGCAACAGTTGCTAAAACTTTATTTTCCATCACATAATCTCCTTTTATTTTAAATTTATTAACATTCTTAATTATAGCAGAGTTTATCTATAAATATTATAATTTTTATTAATTAATACAAATAAATCTAATTAAATCTAGTTCCTTGATAATAATAATTATTAGTATTATAATATATTTGTTATAAGGAGGTATTAAAATGGAAATAGGAAATTTAGCACCTGATTTTACTCTTGTAGGATCTGATGGAAAAGAACATAAATTAAGTGATTATAAAGGAAAAAAAGTAGTTTTATACTTCTATCCAAAGGATAATACTCCTGGATGTACTACTGAAGCTTGTGATTTTAGAGATAATATACATGAAATAACTAATCTAAATGCAGTTGTTCTTGGTATAAGCAAAGATAACTTAAATTCACATAATAAATTTATCCAAAAATTTAATTTACCATTTGTTCTACTAAGTGATGAAGATAAAGTTATATGTAATTTATATGATGTAATTAAAGAAAAGAATATGTATGGCAAGAAAGTACTTGGCATAGAGAGAAGTACCTTCATAATTGATGAAGATGGTAAACTTATAAAGGAATTCAGAAAAGTTAAAGTTAAAGGTCACATAGAAGAAGTTTTAAATAGTCTTCAATAAAGTAATTTTTAAAATAAAAAAGCACTAACTTAGTTAGTGCTTTTTTATCTGGTGGCTCGACCAGGAATCGAACCAGGGACACGAGGATTTTCAGTCCTCTGCTCTACCGACTGAGCTATCGAGCCATAAAATA
>NZ_JBNPON010000112.1:0-4471 GCF_050315195.1 Clostridium sp. SGI.024
ATAACTAATTTAGAAAATCAATTACACAAACTTATCTACAGTCTCAAACTAAATCATGACCACCCGTCAAACGGTGGTTTGCTCTACGCCTATAAGGCTCTGTTATTTGCTATGCTACTCGCACGTCGAACGGTTTGCCAACCGTATTTTTCCATCAGGCTACCCATAGAAGGGGTTTTATTATTTACCTTTCTTTACCGGCTCATTCGTAAACGGGTCTATATATTCTTTCAAACTCATTTGTTCATAAACTAAATCTTCCTGAATTTGATTTTTAATATACTCTTTTATTACTTTTTTACTTCTTCCTACTGTATCAACATAATACAATAAAAACATACATATTAATTAATATGTATGTTTTTATTTATTTAAAAAGAAGGTATAGCAGCATTATTAAATAATGTGAAATCAAATTCAAGCTTCCATTTAGATCTAGTTCCACGACTTAATGTTGCTGATGTTGAGGCTCCTAGAATAGAAGAATCAGATGTTCCTGTTACATACTGAGTATATCCTGTATCATAACTAAATGTATCTGAAGTAGGATTATATAGTGTATGTTGATATTGTCTTGCCATATCACGACATACTGTTATAACTTGTCTATCACTTACAGTTATTGATTTATCACTTCTGTACCACCCACCACTAACATTTGTTAGTAAATAATCATTTGTTCCAGGATTTTTATCATATGTTAATGTTAAATAAGTTTTTACTCCTAGACTTGAATCCCAATCTTCATTACTTGCTGTATTTCTTGCAGTAATAGTTTCTTCTAATGGATAAATATACTGATTTTCTAGTGAAGCTACATATGTTTCTGTATATTGGTTTTCATTATTTTTTTGTGTTTCATTTTCATTTTCATATTTAAATGCGTGAACTAAATATTTTGTTCCATCTTCATTTGTTAGTTCAAAAAATTTTGGTTCTTCATATTCGCTACTATTGGTATTTGTACTTCTATCTTGTATTATGTTTGCAGTATATTGATTTACTGCTTTTTCAAACATTTCATCAACATTAATTTCTCCATTTTCACTTGATATAGTTTCAGCTTTAGGAACTGAAACTAGACCAGTAAATAATAGTAATGTTAATAATATACTTGATGTTAATTTTTTCGAAAAATTGTTCATTTAAATTCCCCTTTTAACAATTTTTATAAATTTTAATACTATTTAGAGAAAAAGTCAAATAAAAGGATAAATATTCTTAATATATGTAAATTGAAAAAGTAATTTCCGTTTTTTTACTTAAACAGAAGTTAGTTTTTCAAAGTCTTTGATATAATTAATTTGATATTTGTCCTTAGCATATTGGGAGGATTAATTATGTCAAACAATAATTTATGCAAGGGAAAACACCTTAGGATTGAAGATCGAATTATAATTGAATATGGATTAGATCAAAATTACCCATTAAAAGAAATTGCCGAAAGAATAAAAAAGGATCCAACTACTATATCTAAGGAAATTAAAAGAAATAGATTTCTTAAAGTAAGTAAGAAAAAGGAAAATGATATACAACCGTGCCAACATCGAAGAAGTTGCACTAAGACAAACTTATGTAATAGTAACTGCGGAAAGCAATGTAAGAAATGTAGATTCATAAACTGCTACAGAGCATGCACTGATTTTTCAGCTAAGAAATGTTTTAAACTTGATCGCTATCCATATGTTTGTAACGGCTGTAACACTGCTACTACGTGTACGGCAGAAAAGCAGTATTATAAATCTAAAATTGCAGATACAAAGTATAAAGAACTATTAATATCATCTAGGGAAGGCCTTAATATAACCTCAAAAGAATTGAAAAATATAGATGATTTTATCTCTCCATTAATTTTTAAAGGGCAATCTTTATTTCATATTTTCACTCATCATAGGAAAGAAATAAATTGTTGTGAAAGAACTTTATATAATTATTTTGATAAAAATGCTTTTACAGCTAGAAACATTGATTTGCCTAGAAAGGTTAAGTATAAACCTAGAAAAAAATCTACATTTCCTGTCATTAAAGAGTCTAATTATAGAATTGGGAGAACATTTGTTGATTTTGCTAAATTCACTGAAGAGAATCCCAATATACCTATAGTAGAAATGGACACTGTCCACGGCACACGTAGTGGCAAAGTTCTGCTAACATTTATTTTTAGAAATTGCTCATTAATGCTAGCTTTTATTATTGATAATTGCACGGAAGTAGCTGTAAAAGAAGCTATAGATAAATTATATGAGGTAGTTGGACATGAGGATTTCAAAAGGCATTTTCCTGTTATTTTAACTGATAACGGTTCTGAATTTAAAGACCCTAATTCTTTAGAATTAGACAATGAAGGAAATCAAAGAACTAAAATATTTTACTGTAACCCCATGGCTTCTTACCAGAAGCCGCACGTAGAAAAGAATCTCGAGTACATAAGGTACATAATACCTAAAGGAATATCATTAAACAATCGTACTCAAGAAGAGATTACTTTAATGATGAATCATATTAATAGTACAGCAAGAGCCAGTTTAAATGGAAATACGCCATTCAAACTAGCTCAAATGTTATTAGATAATTCATTGTTAGATAAGCTATCATTAAAACCTATACTAGCAGATGAAATACATCTAAAACCTGCACTTTTCAAAAAATAAGATATCAAAAATCTAGGGCAAGTATCAACGGAACTTAATTATGCAAAAATCAAGCAAACGGAACTTAGTTTTGCAAGGAAATTCCGTAGGCTTAATAAGCATGTCTAAAACCCCTTGAAAATTAATTATCTTATAAAAATTATAGCTTATTTTATAGCTTTTTACTATTAAAATTATATCTAAAAACTGACTTTACTCTTGCAGTTGCAATAACTTACGCTAAAACGGAAGTTAGTTTTGCATTCAACGTATATCAAAATTTTTATAAATTTATTAAGTTTTATTTTTTATTATTGTTATTTTTAATAATATTAACCTTGTTTTCCAATTAATATATAAGTTATTTTATTTATATTTAGAAATACTAATAATGTTAAACATTCTAGGAGGTGATTAAAATTAAATTAAATAGAATATTAGTATTTTCTATTATTTTTACCATTTTGATATCTTCAAAAGCTTTTGCTATAGATATAAATGAAGATACATCATCTAAAGATAATAAAGAAAAGGTTGTATATCTTACCTTTGATGATGGTCCAGGTGGAAATGTTACAAAAGATATTTTAGATACTTTAAAGAAAGAAGAAGTTCTAGCAACATTTTTTGTAATAGGTTCAGAAATTAAAGGACAAGAAGCGATTTTATTAAGAATTAAAGATGAAGGTCATAGCATAGGATTACATAGCTTTACTCACGATAGAAATAAGCTTTACTGCAGTAATGATAATTTTTTAAATGAAATGATGAAAGCTCAAGATGCTATATACAATGTTACTGGAGAAAAATATAATATTTTAAGATTTCCATTTGGATGTAATAACAAAAGTTATAGATTAACACAAAATTTAGTTGATATTCTACATAAAAATAACTTTAAAATCTATGATTGGAATGCAGATAGTGGTGATGGAGCAAATTATAAATCTTCTCCAGAAACCATAATTAGAAAAGCTTGTAAAGCTGAAGATAATGTTGTTGTTTTAATGCATTGTGGTTTTATAAATAAGAATTCTGCTAAAGCTCTTCCATCTATAATTAAATATTATAAAAATAATGGTTATACTTTTAAAACTATTGATGAAACTACACCTGAAATATATAAAGTTACCAAGCAGTAAAAAAAGATGCCATGGCATAATTATTTTTTTAATTATGCCATGGCATCATATAAAAATATATTAATGGGCAATTTTTATTTACTTGCTAAAGTTCCTGTAACTTTTAATGCCACTCCTATAGACTTATATAATATTGTACCAAGAATAATGTTCATTATAGTGGCAGGTAATACTACCACAGTTACTAAAGTAAGAAAACTTCCTGGAAGTCCAACTATTATACTAGCAGATAGTAAAAATGTTAGTCCACTAACTATTGTTCCAAAGCTTAATGCTGATATTATCTTTATATTGTCACTTACTTTATTTCCCATAACTTTAAACATAAAATAAATCACATGTGCAGTTATTAGTTTATCTATGATATTTGGTAATTGTCCACCTGGGAATTTTGTTGTTAAAGCAGTTATAATTCCCATAATTATACTAGATATTAAAGTAGTTTTATAATCTTTATTAATTAATATAATAATAAACAACATTGAAATTGCAAAATCTGGTTGCATTAGTAACCCTAAAGCTGGTGTAATTTGATGTAATAAAGCTCCTATAGCTATTAATATCGCATTTAATATCATTTTTTTAACATTCATATTTTTATTCATAATAATTTTCCCCTTTTTATTATATTTTTAAACCTTATTATCTCCTGTCTTTCATAACATAATAACCAGCTCCTTTTATTATCTTAACTTAAAT
>NZ_JBNPON010000113.1:0-4129 GCF_050315195.1 Clostridium sp. SGI.024
CCTTTGGCTACCACCTATAAGTTCTCCGATTCCTGGAACTAAAAGGTCAGTTGCAGCAACTGTTTTTCCATCATCATTTAATCTCATATAGAAGGCTTTAATATCCTTTGGATAATCAGTTACAAAAACTGGTCTCTTAAAGTGTTCTTCTGTAAGATATCTTTCATGTTCTGTTTGTAAATCAATTCCCCATTCAACTGGGTATTCAAACTTCTTATCAGCTTTCTTTAATATTTCAACTGCTTCAGTATAAGTTACCTTTCCAAAGTCAGATGAAACTACATGGTTTAATCTATCTAAAATTCCCTTATCAATAAATTGGTTGAAGAATGCATATGCTGTTTACTAATAATTAATAAGTAATTGGAAATATAAATGCGCTTAAGTGGGAATAAGAGAAAATATGAGCTTGATAAGCTACTTCAAGTGAAGTAGTAAAACCAGCAATATAGTATTATATTCGCAGGGCAAAAAAACAGTTTTACAAGTGATCCTGATTCCATTGAGAATAATAGTATATTCTTTTTATTAATTGAAAAGTTTATTGTTATATATGGAGGGATATGAATGATGGAGAGTTGAAATTAAATGAATTATATTTATAATTTTACAAATTTAGTGTATAATGTTTATATTAATTACTCTTTATATAAATTTATTTAAATTAATAGAATTCTTTATGCACAGATATAGTGATTATTATTTCAATTAATCATTAAGCACATTTAAATGGAGAATAGCAATAAGATAAATAATTTTTTAGGAGGTAGTAGAAATATAAAAAAGAATAGTAAAAATATTATATAGTTATAAAGAAGAAATTCTGAAGTTATTGGAGAAAGCGTTAGAAATAGTTTAACTATATACGGATATGGAGTATCTAGGGGTTACTATATACAATTAAAAAATGGATTAACTCAGTGTGAATAATTATTCGGCTTCAGAGATAATTAACAAATCATATATTGTTTTAATTATTTATAAGGGGAGAGAGGGGAAGTATTATGGTATTACAAAAGAGTTTTTATAATTATTGGAAATTTTCAGAGGATCCTTTTTCATATAGGCCATTAGGTGGTGATGAGGTAGGACAAAATTTATTAGTTGGAAGAAATGATGAAAAGAAAGCAATTAAAACAAGATTAAGAAAAACAGATAAGATTTGTACTGTGGAAGGCGATACTGGCATAGGGAAAACTAGTTTGGTTAATGTATCAATATTTGAGTGTTATGAGGAATGGAATAATAATAAAGAATTACCATTATTGATACCTTGTATAAGCGAATTTCAATTAAAGGAAGATTTAGAAATAGATATTTTAAGAAATGAAATACTTATTAAATTAGCGAAAACGATAATAAAGTATAAAGAGGTGTTAAAGTCTCAAAATTGTTATTTTGCTGATGAAATTGAAGAACTATTTGAATATAAGCAAAACGAAGGGGCTTCAGTTGGATTTTCATTATTTGGATTTGGGATAAATGGAGGAGTAAACAAGGCTATAAATAAATCTAAGATTTTTGAGAAGGAATTGGTTTTTAATATAATTGAGGAAGTTCTAAGTAAAACATTTGAAAATTTGGATGGTGGAATAGTCTGCCTAATTGATAATATTGAGCTTGTGAATTCAAATAGAAAAGCAAAAGAGCTTATTGAACTTATGAGAGATAGGATATTTAATATACAGGGTACTAAATGGATATTATGTGGAGAAAAAGATATTTTTATGAGTTCAGTTGAATCATCAAGAATGTCAGCTTATATACATAGACCCATATTAGTTAATAAATTAGACTATAGGATAGCTAAGGATATGTTTAGAAATAGGTTTAATTATTATGGAGGAGTATATTTGCCATTAACAGAAAGTGAATTTGAATCCCTATTTAAATTGTTTGAAGGTAATACAAGAGATATTTTTCAATGTGTAGGTGATTATTGTTTGGAAGTATATGAATCTGGTGATGAGCCAACGTATGAATATGAAAAGGAAGATTGTTTTACAAGGTGGTTAGAAAGTTTTACCATTAAGTATATTAAAAATACTATTAATGTTATTCAAGGAAACAACTTTAAAAATATATTCAATTTATATAAATCAAACATATTTAATATTAATGAGTTTAAAAGGAGGTATAACGATAATAATATGGATAGTTTTATAAAATTATTGATAGATAATAATTTTATAAAAGTATATGAAGATAATACTTTTACATATTTGCGTAAAGGTCATATTATGAATTATTATTTATCAACATTTGATTCTTTTGATGAGTTAAAAGAAGAATTAGAAATTACATTTGAAATATTTGGTGTTTAGGTAGCGAAATTTAATAGTTTGGTACATATTAAATAATGTAATTAACATTAATTTTATCAAATAGCCTCTACAATTTAATATTAAAAGATTGGAAGTAGAAAATTATTGAAAGTAGAAAATTTGAGTGGTTTGGTAAGTTAAGATAAAAAGATTCAAAAATATTCTTATATTTAAATATAATATATAACTAAAATGATGAATAAAAAATGGGGGAAAGTTATGGCTAAAAAAATATTTTTTGGAAATTATAAAGGTGGAGTAGGGAAAACAACAACAGTTTTTGAAATCGGTGCATTGTTAGCTGAACGACATGGTAAAAAAGTATTACTAGTGGATTTAGATCCTCAATGTTCATTAAGTAGAATTTGTAGTAAAATAAGTAATATAAATTTATCTGAATTAGAAGTTGAAGAAACTTTTAATTTTGATCTAGAATTATATGGTGAGTACATTAGAAAGATTAGTAAATTAGAGATATTAGAAGGAAAGATAGACTCTAAATATAATAGTATAAAAAAATCAATAAAAAAAATAAATAAGTATAAATCTCTAGATTATATACCTACTGTTTTAGATCTTAAAAATAGTAGATTAAATGATATATCTGAAAGATTCTCTCATAATACTATTGATTTACTAGCTATCCCTAGTATGATAAATGATATAGATGATAATGAAAAATATGACTATATATTATTTGATTGTCCACCTACAAGTAATATGATAATTCAAGGTGTATTTTTAACGTGTGATTATTATTTTATTCCAACTATAGGAGATGAAATAAGTGGTGATGGAGTTTCAGATTATATTTCAGAAATTGAGAGTACTTATTTAAAATTTGCATATGATAATAATATTGGAAGTATTATTTTGAAGAAATATTTTGGGAATAAGCCTAGATTAATAGGAATTCTTAATACTATATATAAAGTTAGACCAAATTCAAAGATGAACTTAGGACTATTAGAAAGACTTGATAAATCTATTGAAAAATTAAATATAAAGTCAGTATTATCTGAGAATCTACAATATGCATTGGATAATACAAAAAATATATTTAAAGAAGGGATAGCTAATTTAGATAATAGATCTACGCCTAGTCAGTACGGAATTCCTTTGACTGTTGGAAGTGGAGATATACATGAAAGTTATAATTGGATATCTGATGTGATTAATAAAATTGTATAAGGAGATAGAGATAATGAACAATAAAGATAAAGCAGTTATTAATATTTTATCAGAGTTATATTCATATATTTATGCAAATAAAGAATTATATAATTCTAAATTTACTAAATATACACCTGAAGAAGTTAACAAAGCTATAGGTAAAATAGAATCAGAAAAAACATTAGTTAAAGAAAAAAATAATAGTATAATAAGAAATGAAATCTTAAATATAAAAACAAAAGAAGAAGTCGAGAGATTTTATATTAATAATCTTACTTATGATCATAGTAATCAAGATTCTAAAAAAAAGTGTCTAAAAAATTTTACAGTAGATGAGTTAAAGTATTTGTATAATATAATATTATCAACGCCTTTAAAGAAAAAAGTAACAAAATCAGAAGTACTATATTCAATAGAAAACTATTTTGAATCTATTAATAGAGTAATGTCTATGAAACCCTAATTAAAAAAAGTTATATAATATAAGTAATAAATAAAATTAAAAATAACAATTTGAGAAAAATAAAACATAATTTTTATTAGGTTGTGTTACGAATTTGCTATTTAAAAGAAAATAATAGTAAGTATAAATAAAAAACACTAGTAAACAAGTCGTTTACTAGTGTTTTTAT
>NZ_JBNPON010000114.1:0-3979 GCF_050315195.1 Clostridium sp. SGI.024
CATTAACTAGATATCAAATTTTTGATGCTTACGTTTTTCCTGCCATAAAAAGTCCTCCTAAATTTTTTCATAGTATATTATTCCAAATCTACCAACTAATCATACGAAAAAAGAGTAGATAGATTTGTGTTTTACACAAATTTATCTACTCTCCCTTTAGTTTTTTAATTCAAGTATTTGAATATGTCCATCTATATTTATAGTAACTTTTATAACTTCATCCTTACTTTCAATTACACCACCAGAAGTAGTAGATTTTAAAGTATAACTCTTTTCTGGTTGAACAATCTCTTCAATTCCCCCGTTAGCAACACTACTTTCATATGATATTTCTAGTCTTTTTATAGAAGATAATTGAGATATATCGTAATTATAAGTTATTGTAAATATTTTTTCGCATGTTGTATCATTTCCAGTTATATGATATTCAGCAGTCCAAAATTCATTTTTCCCTTTATAAGAATAGTTATACTGATTTATATTTTTATTAAGACATCCAGTAATAATTAATAAAATGAAAATGATAAAAATACTTATTATTTTTTTTATATTATATCCCCCATAATAATATTCTTATTTACACTGAATTACTCTCCACTTATAGAAGTAAAAGCTTTTTGGTCAACATAACTAACGGTACAAGTTTACCAAGCTATTAATATAGTTCCTACCTAGATTATAAAAATTTCTCTATTTTATTATCAGTTATAGTAAATCCGTTTTTAGCATAAAAATGTAATAATCTATCTTTATGTGTACTTAAATCAAAGAGAGATAATGATCCTTTTAATTTCTTAATTCAATTCTCAAGAGCTATTTTTTTCATAAATTTTATAGCTCTACTACCAAGCCCATAAGAAGTCTCCTCTGGAAGCATATCAACAATAAATAAACAAGATTCCTTTTAAATCATAATGAAAAAGAGCAACTTGGCCAAATTCAGAAAAAGAATAAATAGAACCAGTTTTATAATCACTATATCAGCTAGTTTCTAAAATATTAACTAAAGTAATTTCATCCTCAAACTTGTCAGAAGTATGATATGAGTAATTACAGAATTAATTGACTTTCTATGATCATAAAGAAACTTTCCAACATAATATTTAAGAGGATTAGAATAAAAATATTGCATATAAACATGAATATCAGATTTAAGTTCGATTTTATCAGATCTAAAATCATCACCTAAAGAAGAAAGTTCATCATTAGAAATTGAATGATAAAATCTCCAATTGCCATCTGTAGAATAAATCCAAACTTTAGGACCATTAGTTTTAATATCAGTAATATTATAAAAACTTATACCAAAAGTATAATACTTTCTTTCTAATTCAAGAGTAACAGTATTATAAATGCCATTAATAGAGTAATCTTTAAGAATATAAGAATATTCTAATCTACCAATCATATCTTTAGTGATACCTAAAGATAATTCTTTTCCTAAAGAACAATGAAATAACTTATCAAGAAATTTAAATTCATTATCTAAAGAAATAGTAGAATCATCACAAGAAGAATCTTCTACAACTACTTTATCTGGAATAGAAAATCTTTTTAAATAAATCAATTGGATTTTTAAACAATGAAATCACTCCTTTTAAAATAATACATAAATTAATTATATATTATTGTATAAAAAAATCCAAATACATTATAAAACTCACAAAAGATATAAATAAAAAGGAGTTTTTTAAACTCCTTAAATAACCTCAAGCAAAACATCTGAAATTTTATTATCAATTTGTTTAGAAAAATTAATAATATCACTTAAATAAGATTTCTTAACCTTTTCAATACATAACTTAGCATTAGTTATGTTATTATATTTTAGAATTATAATATCATCTTTCTTTTCAAGATTAATAATACCAGGCTCTAACCAAGTTTTATATTGAACAGTACCAAATTTATTTTCTAAAAAAAGTTCCAATGAACCTTTTAATTTTTCTAATTCGATAAGCTCATTTAGTGAAGTAGAAGATTCATTATTATTAACATTATTAAGAGAATCAGTATCATCAATAATTATATCATCAGATGAATCAGAAGAATCAAGTGAATCATCATCAATATCCCAGCCTAATAATTTCTTTTCTAAATTATCATAATCATAATCTCTGCCTTTAAAATTATCAAATTTAAGTTTATTCGACTTATTTTCAATAATAACAGGTTTATTATAAACATTAGGTTTAACCATTTCAGCTAACCAAGAGTAAGCATTTTTAATTTTATAACCATTAGTGGTTAATTGTATCATTTCATTAAAAATATATTCTATGTACTCTAAATTCTTATTAGAATTATTATAAATAACATCAGCTTGTTTATCAGAAATATCAAATGATAATATTTCTTTAATTTTATTAATAGGGTCAATGCCATTATTAGCAATATATGTATCAGAAGAATTATCATCTTCTTTAACATCAGTATAATCAACATCAATAGCAGTTATTTTTCTACCACGCTTTTTCTTATCACCTAATTTTCTTTCATAGAATAATAACTGTTCTTATTTATTTTTTTCGCTATATTTTTCAGCTTGGATATAAGTTATTTTAAACTGCTCAATTGCTTCAACTAATTCTGGAATTAATTTAAGTTTAAATTTATTAACTTTTCTCTTTAAAGAATTAAACTCCTTTAACTGTTTTTCTTCACTTAAAACCTGTGCATATTTATAGCAAGTTGAAACGCTTAAAAAATTTAAATCTAATAATTCTTTCAATTCTTTAATTAATTTAGAATTAATAAGAATATATCTTTCAATAGAGCGTATAGATAAGCCAAAATGAGATGCAATTTCTTTTTTAACATTTAAATCAATATTGTCAATATTTTCTGTCATTTTTTCTATCTGTAAACGAATAGGCTCACTAACACTAGTTTCATTTGTATTTATACATCTATTTTTAAACTGGCGTTCTAATTCTTCATTAGTTTTTTTAGTAATAATTGTTTTAATTCTAACAACTTTATTTTTTTCTTTTTCTTCAACAGAAACTATCTTAAGATCAGTAAGTCTATTAATTTCTTCATCTGTTTTCTTTAGAACATTTGCCTTAAATAGGGAATACTTTTCCATATTTGTAATTTTAAATATAGGTTCTATGTCGTTACCTTTTTTTATTTTTTTAGTAAAAAGATATTTATATTTATTAAGAAAAATATAAGAGTATTTAGTAAACATTCAAATAAGTTCAATTAATTCACTATGAATGTTTTATATTTCGCTAAATAAAATTTACACTCAGATTATGCCTGGTACCAAAAAGTCATCTTTAAATATGATAAATATAAAAATTTAGAGTTAAATAAGATTATGAAAGAATAAATAAGTTAATAATTAATTGGAATTAAAAAGGATAAATTAAGATATGTATGAGTGGAAAACAAAAGATCTAAATGATCATTTCGAAATGAGAAAAGGTGAAAGGATAGTAGACTTAGAAAAGTATGTAGGATTATTAAAGAAAAATAATATTCCGTTTACTAATGAACAATATGAAGCAGCAGTAAAGAAAATTAATGATGAAGATTCTTATAGGGAATAAAAAGGTACTATTTCGCAATCTTAGTTGCGAAATAGTACCTTTTTTAATTTTGTTTAGAAATAGTAAACAATTAACTGATATTTTTCTATTATAACATAGTTTATAAATGGCTTGAATTCGTTAATTTTTATTTCTTCGTGAAATCCGAATTTAGCGAAATTAATATTTTTCATTAGAGAAAAATTTCATTATTTTATATAATATGGTATAATTAAAAAGAGTAATAAATTTACTCAAATTAATATTTGATAGTGTAAAGTTTCGTATGAAAAAATAGAGTTAATCAAATTTAAGGAATAAATTTCAATTTATTCTTTAAAATTCAAAATTTGCTCTAAATTTAAGTATGATGAAAAGGCCTTCGATAGCGGAGGCAAAAATTGGATTGATATTTAATTTTATTATTTATCAAGAAGGCTTAG
>NZ_JBNPON010000115.1:0-3781 GCF_050315195.1 Clostridium sp. SGI.024
ATATTTATGTAGAAACTACATCTATTCAATCAAACTAATTTCTTCCTCATTTATGTTAATGTCTAATTTATCTAAATATCCTAAAACCTTACCTGTTCCCTCTACTACTGCTTCAACAGAATTATTTGCAACCTCAACATTAACGCCAGTTTCAATTTCTATTAATTTATCTAGTCCGAACAATAATGAACCTCCACCAGTCATTAAAATTCCTCTTTCAATTATATCAGAAGCAAGCTCAGGTGGTGTTTTTTCTAATACTGATTTAACACTATCAACAATTAATGATACAGATTCCTTTAATGCTTCATTAATTTCATTAGAAGTAATAGAAATCTCATCTGGTAATCCTGTGATTAAATTTCTCCCCTTCATAGTTGTAGTTAAATTTCTTGAATCCTTTAATGCAGAACCAACAGTAACCTTTAATTCTTCTGCTGTTTTTTCACCTATCATTATCTTGTACTTATTTCTAACATACTTAATTATAGCATCATCAAAAGAATCTCCTGCCACTTTAATAGATGATCTTACAACAATTCCACCTAATGATATTACAGCTATATCAGTAGTACCACCACCAATGTCTACCACCATAGAACCATTAGGTTTAGTTATATCTAGACCTGCACCAATAGCTGCTGCTAATGGCTCTTCAATTAAGTTAACTTTTTTCGCTCCTGAATTTCTTGCAGCATCTATTACTGCTCTTTTTTCCACTTCAGTTGCTTGAGATGGAACGCATACTATTACTTTAGGAGCTGTAATCTTACTTTTTCCATAAGCTTTTCTTATAAATTCCTTTAACATCTTTTCTGTTATTTCATAGTCAGATATAACTCCATCTCTTAAAGGCCTTACTGCTACAATATTACCAGGAGTTCTTCCTATCATTTTTCTTGCCTCTTCACCTACAGCAAGTACCTTATTATTATTTCTATTTATAGCTACTACTGATGGTTCTTTAAGTATTATTCCTTTACCTTCAGCATAAACTAAAACTGTAGCTGTTCCTAAGTCAATTCCTAAATTACCCCTATTCTTCCAAAACCACATTCCTGTTCACTCCTAATCTAAACTATATAATTTAAATAAAACAATACCTATATATATAAATTTACAATATTTGCCCTATTTCTAATTATATATTGAATATGGTAAACCTTCAATGTTTTTATACTCTTAATAAATGATTATTTAACTAATTCTACTGTCCGGCAGTTTTATATTTAATTTTAGTAGCATTTCCACCTCTAATATGTCTTTCTGCCTTGTTTAACTCTAATATTGAATGGGTTTCTTTTGCTATTGTTGGATTTATCTTAGGTAATCTTTCTGTCATATCTTTATGGATTGTACTTTTACTTACTCCAAATACTTTTGCAGTTTTTCTAATTGTATCTTTTGATTCTATAATATATTTTGCAACTTCTAGAACTCTCTCTTCTATATAATCCTTCAAAAATATTACCTCCTTTATAATAATATTTATTCTTATACTTTAAGGAGCTGTCTCACAATGTAAAAATAATAATATAAAATGTAAAATTGAAGTAGAAACTCCTAAAGATGATTCTAAAATTATATAATTTGAGTTATTTATTACAAATTACATCAACAATCTTACATTCTATATCTTTAATATTTATATATCTTAGACAGCTCCATTTAATTATTCTTCATTAAATGTAAAATAAGCAGTTGGATCTAAATCTTTCCCCTCTGAATCTTGAACTTGTATATTTAAATGTTCTCCAAATTCATTATTAGTAAAAATCTTAGAACTACTTCCAACAGTTCCTATAACAGTATTTTCTGTAACTCTATCACCAACGTTTACTCTAATATCATTTGATAAATTAGTATATTTTGTATATAAACCATTTGAGTGAGCAATAATTACATAATTACCTTCTTCAACTTTTGATGATATTTCTTTTACTTCACCAATAGCAGCTGCCATAACTTCTGTTCCTAAGGAAGCACTTATATCAATTCCTCTAATATTTCTACTAGTTCCATCAGGCATAGATTGAGGCTTTGGATATGTATATCCTCTTGATATTACCCCATCTATAGGATTTGAAAATACAACTTGAGTATTAGTTCCTGATGAAACACTAACACCTTCCTCAGTAGATGCTATATCATTTTCATCTTGAGCTAACTCATAATTTCCATCACCTTCAACTCTTTCAGCATTTTGCTTCTTAGCCTCAGAATTATCTTTATCATCAATATTTAAAGTAAATTCATTTTGTGCTTTATTACTTTCTTCTAATGTCTTATTTCTTTTAGTTGTTACCACAGCAACAGTAGCAATTATACATAAACAAAGAAATAATACTAAATAAAAGCCCTCCTTTCTGAAAAAGTCTTTTACCTTATCTTTTTTGTTTTTATTCATATCAACACCTCCTTTTTGTATTCTTACCTGTTATAGCAAATTAATACAAATTAAAGAGTATTTGTTTACATCAAATTTCTACAATTCTCAACATTATATAGTACCTCTAAAAAATGAAATAAATGAATTTTAAGCGCCTTTATAAATTCAATAAATAATGTAAAAAAGGCTATCTAAATAACAAATTTCTATACCTGTTATTTAGATAGCCTTCTTTTATAATTTTTTAATTATAAATCATTCTTTAAATGTTAACTTACTTATTTCTACACCTGTATAATAGTGAGTTAATATGTCTTTATAATCTGCTCCACTCTTAGCCATAACATTAGCTCCCCATTGGCTCATTCCTACTCCATGCCCATATCCTTTACATTTAAATACTATTTCATTTTCATTTATAACATATTCAAAATTAGTTGAGCTTAATCCTAAAGCTAATCTAAAATCTAACCCTTTTACCTTAGTCTTTCCTATCCTTAATTCTTTTATACCTCCAGCCACACTTCTACTCAATATTTCAATATTATTCTTTAAATTTTCAGAAGTAATACTTGCTTCTTTGTATTTATCATTAATTTTATTCACAAATTCAGGTATATTAAATGGGAATTCAGTTTCATATTTAGGAGCTATTTCTTCCCCCTTGCTTTCAGTTGAAACTAAATAAGGAACTGAATTAGAAAATACATCTACTGCATTCTCTGTCATACCTGAACTAGTTGAAAAGAATTGAGGATATAAGACCAACTCATTATTGTATGTTAATACCATTCCCTTAGTATTATCAACAGCATTAGAAATCTTATTCCAATATTCCTCTGCATTACTTCCCCACTGTTCTAATCTTACATCTTTATTTATATATACTTGACAGTGTGTTGTATCACATACATCTCCACCATTTGCTATATTGCATGGCCTAAGTCTTTTTGCAGCAATATATGTCCTTGCTGCAATTGCTTGAGCTTTTAAAGCTTCATCATCAAAGCTTACCAACATTTCTCCTGAAACTACACTTTTTACATATTCTTCTATTTGAACTTCTTCTATTCTGTTTTCCTTTGTAATATTCACTTTAATAATGTTTTTACCATCTAACAATATATCTTTATTTTCATTAGTAATTTCTGAAACTTCTTCATTTGCCTTTGCTGGCATAGATTTAATTATAAACATTGGTGCAATAATCATAAGTATTAATATTAAAATACTAAATATCATAGTAGATGTAATATCTCTTTTAATAATTATCCCTCCTTTTTAGTAATACAATTAAATATATGTTCTAAATACATAAATATACTTCATATTATTTTTTTATGTTAAGTTAAAATTTAATAATATTTACCTGAACTTCAAATATTCATTTAT
>NZ_JBNPON010000116.1:0-3673 GCF_050315195.1 Clostridium sp. SGI.024
GGGGTGTTTATATGGATAAGAAATTTACGCACTTACATCTTCATAGTGAATATAGCCTGCTTGATGGTTCTGGCAAGATAGGGAAGATAATAAGTAAAGCTAAGGAACTGGGAATGGATAGTATTGCAATAACTGATCATGGTGTTATGTATGGATGTGTAGCATTTTATAAAGAGGCTATAGAGCAGGGAATTAAGCCTATACTTGGGTGTGAAGTTTATGTAGCTGCAAAATCTATGGATATTAAGCTAAATGATAAAGAAAACAGTACACATCACTTAGTTTTACTAGTAAAGAACGAAGAAGGATATAAAAATCTAATGGAGATAGTATCTGAAGCATCTATTAGAGGATTTTACTATAAACCAAGAGTTGACCATGATTTTTTAAGAAAACATAGTAATGGGCTTATAGCCTTAAGTGCATGTTTAGGGGGAGAGGTTCAATACTGGCATCTAAAGGATAATTATGAAAAGGCTAAGGAAGTAGCACTTTTATATAATGATATCTTTAAAGAAGGATTCTATTTAGAAATACAGAATCATGGAATGGATGAGCAAAGGAAGGTTACAGATGGAAATATTAAGTTATCTAAGGAAACAGGTATTCCATTAGTAGCAACTAATGATGTTCATTACATAAACCAAAGAGATTCAGCTTCCCATGATATTCTAATGTGCATACAGACAGGAAAGACAATAGATGATCCCAATAGAAGAAGATACCCATCAGATCAATTTTATTTAAAGTCTCCAGAAGAAATGTGGGATATGTTTTCATATATTCCAGAGGCTTTAGAAAATACAACAAAAATAGCTGAAGAATGTAATTTTAATTATGAATTTCATGTGTCAAAATTACCTAAATTTCCAGTTCCAGAAGGAATAGATCCTTTTAGTTATTTAAAGAATCTTTGTTATTCAGGATTAATTGAAAGATATGATATATTTAATGAATTTTTAAATAAACCACTAAATGTTGAAGAATTTGTGGATTATTATAAAGAAAATGAAGAAGCTTGTGGATATATTGAAAGGTTAGAATACGAATTATCAGTAATTAAACAAATGGGATATGTAGATTATTTCTTAATTACTTGGGATTTTATAAGATTTTCTAATGAAAATGGGATACCAACTGGTCCAGGACGTGGATCTGCAGCAGGTTCTATAGTAGCTTATACATTGGGTATAACAAAAATAGATCCAATAAAATATAGCTTACTTTTTGAAAGATTTTTAAATCCTGAAAGAGTAAGTATGCCAGATATAGATTCTGATTTTTGTTATGAAAGAAGACAGGAAGTTATAGATTATGTTGTTGATAAATATGGTGTTAACAATGTATCTCAAATAATAACATTTGGAACTATGGCACCTAGAGCCTGTATAAGAGATGTAGGAAGAGCTATGAATTATTCCTATGCGGAGGTAGATAGAATAGCAAAAATGATTCCTACAATGCTTGGAATTACAATAGATAAAGCTTTAGAAATAAATCCAGAGCTTAAGGCAGCATATAATAATGAAGAGAGAGTAAAGCACTTAATTGATGTTAGTAAGGATTTAGAAGGATTACCTAGACATTCGTCTACCCATGCCGCTGGAGTTGTGATAGCATCTAAACCATTAGTTGAATATGTACCACTACAAAAAAATGAAGACTCTATAGTTGCTCAATTTGATATGACAACTTTAGAAGAATTAGGGTTATTAAAAATGGATTTCCTTGGACTTAGAACTTTAACTGTTATGAATGATGCAGTTAAAATGATAAAGGAAAACCAAGGCATAGATGTTAATTTAGATAAGATAGGTTTTGAAGATAAAGAAGTTTACAAAATGCTTGGTCAGGGGAAGACTGCAGGAGTATTCCAACTAGAATCTCCAGGAATGACATCATTTATGAAGGAATTAAAACCAGACTGCTTGGAAGATATTATAGCTGGTATATCTCTTTATAGACCAGGTCCTATGGCTGAGATTCCTAGATATATAGAATGTAAGCAAAACCCAGACAAAGTTAAATATGAAGCTCCAGAACTTGAGGATATACTTAATGTTACCTATGGAGTAATGGTATATCAAGAGCAAGTTATGGAGATAGTAAGAAAGCTTGCTGGTTATTCTATGGGAAGAAGTGACCTTGTAAGAAGAGCTATGTCTAAGAAAAAGCACAAGGTTATGGAAGAAGAACGTAAAAACTTTATCTATGGAGTAGTTGACGAAAATGGGAATATAGAAGTTCCAGGCTGTAAGAGAAATGGAATTTCTGAAGAAGCTGCAAATAAGATATTTGATCAAATGATGGATTTCGCGTCTTATGCATTTAATAAGTCACATGCAGCAGCTTATGCAGTTATAGGATATCAAACTGCATACTTAATGAAATATTATCCTGTTGAAACGATAGCAGCTATGCTTAATTCAGTTATGGGAACTAGTGAAAAAGTAGCCCATTATATTGCATTTGCTGAAAGTTTAGGAATCCAAGTACTTCCACCAGATATAAATGAAAGCTATTCAAAATTTACTGTTAAAGGTGATAAAATTAGGTTTGGATTAGCAGCTATAAAGAATGTAGGATTTAATGTTGTTGAAACAATAGTAGAAGCTAGAAATAAAAAAGGCTTATTTGAATCCTTAATTGATTTCATTAACAAAATAGATTTATCCTCAGTTAATAAGAGAGCAATTGAAAGTTTAATAAAAGCAGGTGCTCTAGATGGATTTAATATATATAGATCTAGATTATTAGCCGTTTATGAAAAGTTAATGGATGGGGTGGCTAATGAGAAGAAGAGAAATATAGATGGCCAAATAAGCTTATTTGGAATTGAAGAAGATATTGAGCTTCCAGAAATAAATTATCCTAATATAAAAGAATTTGCGAAGAAAAATTTACTATCTATGGAAAAAGAAATGACAGGATTATACTTGTCAGGACATCCTTTAGATGAATATGCAGATAGTTTAAAAGTTCAAACATCTACTAATATGGAAAAAATATATAAGTCCTATGAAATAATAAAGGAAAACTTTAATCCTAATGATTTACCAGAAGATATAATTCATGATGAAGAAAGAGTTATACTTGGAGGTATAATTGCTGAATATAATCAAAAAATAACTAGAAATAATACTATGATGGCATTTTTGAAATTAGAAGATTTAACTGGTGTAATAGAAGTTATAGTTTTTCCAAAGACCTTAGATAAAGTTAGAGAAAATCTAAAAGAAGATGCATTAGTGGTTATTAAAGGAAGAGTAAGTATTAAAGAAGATGAGCTACCAAAGTTAATATGTGAAAGCATTGAGCCTTTAGAAAAAATAAATACATCAAAAGTATATTTAAGAACTAAAGATTTAAACGAAGGAAAGGCTTTAATACAAGAATTAAAAAAGATGCCCGATTATTATAGAGGTGATACTACAGTGTATCTATTTACTGAAGATGATAGAAAAAGTTATAGGATGTCAAAGGATATTTGGATAAATCTTGAGTCAGATGCAGTAAGTTATTTTAAGGAAATCATAGGAGAGGAAAATGTTAAAATAATAGAATAATATAGATGAAGTTTACACTTGCTAATTAATAAAATTATAATAAAGAATTTAGCACCTGTATTCTTCATTTTTTTATGTAAAATTTAAAAAAATTAAATTTAATTGGA
>NZ_JBNPON010000117.1:0-3538 GCF_050315195.1 Clostridium sp. SGI.024
TATATGCGTTATTAGCTCAGTTGGTAGAGCACCTGACTCTTAATCAGGGTGTCCCGGGTTCGATCCCCTGATGACGCACCAAAATCCTAAACGTAAGTTTAGGATTTTTTTTTATTATATAAATATAACAAATAAATGATAGGAATTTATTTGTTTAGTTTAATAATATATTTAATAAGAAATATGATAAACTAAATATAGCTTAAAAATAAATTAACAGGAGGTATTGTATGTTTTCAAAAACAAGAAAGGTAGCTATAGTTGGAACTGGATTAGTAGGTTCTAGCACAGCTTTTAGTTTAATAACTCAAGGAATATGTGATGAAGTTCTTATGATAGATTTAAATGAAGATAAAGCTCTTGGGGAAGTAATGGATTTAAAACATTGTATAGAATACTTAAATAGAAATACGAAAATAAGAGTAGGATCCTATGAAGAGTGTGGAGATGTTGATATAGTAGTAATTACAGCAGGAGCACCACCAAAGCCAGGACAAACAAGACTAGATACATTAGATTTATCAGCAAAGATAGCAGAATCAATAGTAACACCTATAATGAAAACTGGATTTAAAGGGCATTTTATAATTATATCAAATCCTGTAGACATAATAGCTCATTATGTTTATAAGATATCAGGGTTACCAAAAAGTAATATTATAGGATCAGGAACTTCTGTTGATTCAGCAAGATTAAAAAATTTTATTGGAGATTTATTTAATGTTGATCCTAGAAGTGTTCAAGCATATTCTATGGGAGAACACGGTGACTCACAAATGGTACCTTGGTCCCATGTATATATAGGAGGAAAACCATTTAGTAAAGTTATTAGTGATAATAAAGATAGAGTTGGAGAAGTTAATTTAGATAAATTAGTATCTGATACGGCAAAGGCTGGATGGGAAGTTTATAATAGAAAAGGAACTACATATTATGCAATAGCATCTGCAACTGTTGCAATTATAAAAGCAATAATAAATGATGAAAATAAAATAATTCCTGTATCTACATTGTTAGAAGGTGAATATGGAGAATATGATGTATTTACTGGAGTACCAGCAATCCTTAACTCTGAAGGAGTAAAAGAGGTTGTAGAAATAAATATGACTGAAGAAGAACTTAATAAATTTAAGGAATCTAATAAAATAATAAGGCAATATATAGAAAAATTGAATAAGTAATTAAAATGCCATTAAGAATTAAAATTCGCTTTCTTAGTGGCATTAATTAAAGCTTTTTTCCATTAAAATTGAATTTATTTATATTAAATATAAAAAAATAAAAATAATTTTAAAAAATATGTTGACATTATAGGAGTATGTCTATATAATAAGTTCTTGTTGAGGGAAAAATATCTGGTGATGATGGCGTAGAGGAAACACTCCTTCCCATTCCGAACAGGAAAGTTAAGCTCTACAGCGCCGATGGTACTGCATGGGAGACTGTGTGGGAGAGTAGGACGTTGCCAGGTAATAAGGTTTACTAGCTCATTCGGTAGAGCACTTGACTTTTAATCAAGGTGTACCGGGTTCGATTCCCGGGTAAGCCACCAAAGATTACTTCTTTAAGAAGTGATCTTTTTTGTTTTAATGATAAAAAAATAAGAAGGATTTTTCCTTCTTATTTTTTTAGTATATCTTTTTTCATAAATTTAAAGAATTCTTTTATACATTTCCAATCATCTTTTAAAGTTGAACTTTCATCTTCTTTAAAATAGCCTTTTACATAAATTAACATAATAAAGAACAATATACCTAAGTTTATATATATATCTTTAATATCGGCTATGAATAAATCACTTATACCTATAAAATCTAGACTACCACCATAAAAAATTTTATCTATTAATGAGCATAACGCACCTGCTGATATAAATAAAAAGGCAGTATCACCCCAAAAATCTTTATTTCCTTTTGATATGTAGTATCTGTACAATTCTATAAATAAAATAATAGCTAGAGTATTAATAATTATTAATATTGGATAACCTACATTTAAATTGAATCTAGCATTTAGCCATGAACCATCAGTATTAATTATTGGATCAAAGGAAAGAAATCCTTTAATAATTTCGACATAATTATTAAAGAAAAAAGACTTAATTATAATTTTAGTAACTTGATCAATTAACATAAGTGTTATAAAAGTTATAACTACTATTTTACTGCTAAAGCCATTAGGATATTTTTTTGATATAAAATAAATTAATAATCCAGTTATGAAAAAAAGAATAGCTAATAGTAGATTCATAATAAGTGTATAAAAATCATTTACTCTACCTGTTATTATTTCAAATGCAAAATATAACAACCACATTACAGGTAACAAGCATATAGTTAACCATTTTTCTTTATTAATTTTATTAGACATAATTTCCTCCTAGAGAATATAAGATATAAAGATTTTAACATAGATATTCATAAATTTCATACAGTAGCGACAAATTATTTTGATTCTTGTTATAATATAAATAAAATAATAAATATTTAGATTATTACAATTGACAATAAACAGAAACATAATGGAGGTAATAAAATTGCTAAAAATTTTCGCAGTATCAGATTCAATAGGAGAAACAGCAGAACAAGTATCTTTGGCGGCAGCAAGTCAATTTAAAGGAGATGTAGAAGTTAAAAGAATACCATATGTTAAAGAGTTAGATGATGTTGAAGATTTAATGAAGGAAGTAAATGAAACTGAAAACTGTATTATAGTTTCTACAATAATTACAGTAAGTGTAAGAGAATATCTAACTCAAAAGTGCTTAGAGAAAAATATATCAGTTATAAACGTACTTGGATCAATTGTAAGTGTAGCTTCTTCTTTATTAAATAAAATGCCTGAGAATAATCCAGGTGCTATGAGAAATATAGATGATGTATATTATAAAAGAATAGAAGCTATGGAATTTGCTATGCAATATGATGATAGTAAAGATTATAGAGGATTAAAAAATGCAGATGTAGTTTTAGTTGGATTATCAAGGACATCTAAAACACCATTGTGTATGTATCTAGCTAATAAGGGGCTAAAAGCTATCAATATTCCACTTATGCCTGAAGTAGAAATACCAAAAGAGCTTTTTGAAATTGATAGAAAGAAAGTTTTTGGATTAGTAATAGATCCTCTTCATCTTATAGAAATAAGAAAAAGAAGATTAGATAAATTCCATAGGGTTCCTACAGGTATAGAATATGCAAGTGACTCTAGAATTTTAGAGGAATTTGAGTTTTCTGATAAAGTAATGAGAAAGATTGGATGTAAAACTATAGATGTAACCCAAAGAGCTATAGAAGATACAGCTCTTATAATATTAAAATATTTAGGATATAGCAATTAGTTTTATCAGCTCTTAAGTGATTTTTTAAAAGATATTATAATTTAATTAAAAAAATACTTCTAATATGTTGACAGAGATATTTTTAAATGATATTATGTATTCATCGCCTAAGAGCTGGACACATTATGAAAAATAAAAATGAAAAATGTGTTGACAGATTTCAGATAGGATGATAAGATAAGAAAGTCGCTTGAGGGC
>NZ_JBNPON010000118.1:0-3511 GCF_050315195.1 Clostridium sp. SGI.024
AAATAATATAATTAACCGTTATACTTCCATAAATATTGTTTTTACTTTTTCATATTGAACTAAATTATCAATTTCTCCCCAAATTAAGTCTTCAATTTTTATAGATGAAACCCTAAAATTTCTAGAAACATCTAATAAGATATATTCATAATTTAAATGAGAGTTCATATTTTCTTTATACTCCTTCATCATTAAATCAAGTAAATTATAGGATACCTTAAGTATTCCAACTATCTCTCCATCTACTCTATTAAATTGATGAATATCTTTTCCAAGCTTAAATAAATAATCATTCTTTAATTGAACAAATTCTTCATCCCCTGAATAACTTCTTTTAGTTAATAAAATACATTCTCTTTTTTTATTATCTAATAATTCAATTAAAGCTTTGTTCTCAAAGAATAAATCACCTTCAATTAATATAAAATCCTCTTTAATATGCTTACTTGCTAACGCTAACGATTCCATACTCGAAGTTTCATCATAATTATCATTAATTACATAGATAATACCTTTTTCATTCTTAAGACTATCCATTATTATATCTTTTCCATATCCAAGAACTATAATTATTTTATCTATCCCATTTTTTCTAAGCTTTCTTATACTTTCTTTTATTAATGTTGTATTCCCTATTTCTAAACCTGCAGGAGAAACACCAAAGTCTGTTCTTCTCCCTGCTGCTAATATTACAGCAGTCTTTATTTTTTCATTAGATTCTCTAGATATTAATAATCTATCTTCTTTAATTAATTCGATATTTTGTCTTAATAATTCAAAGCCTTTTTCTGTAACTTCATAATTAGTTAATTTTCCTACTTGCTTTTTACATATCCATTCATTTTTTATACATTCCTTTATAAGTAACCTAGCCTTTAAATACGAAATTCCTACTTTTTCTTTCAACATTGTTTCAGAAAACTTTCCTTCATCATTTATCATTTGAATAGTTCTATATATATTCATTTCTATATCTATCTTATAATTTTCACTTTTAATCTTATATAACTCTATTCCATATTTAACTATTAAGTTAGTAAATAAAATCATTACAGCTATTGCAGCTGTAGATGCTATAAATCCTTCATCATAAGTTGCAACCATTTCAACAGATGCTACCTTTGTCTTAGTAGTAAACAAAAATACTAATGCTGATATAGTCATCATAGAGTTTAAAAAATAATATTCAAAACTTTCAATAATAGCTGTTTTAGATAATGGCAATATAACATTATCAAAAACCTTGTACCATGGAACTCCCATAGTCTCTGACACATTTTCATATTCTTTATCTATTTTTTTCATACCACCCTTTATAGTCATATAAGGAACGCTAAAGAAATGAGTGATGTTAGCAAAAATCACAATTATAAATGTGCCATAAATAAATTTTAAAGGATTTATAGATTTATTAAAGAATAATAAATATGATAATCCTATTACTAATCCTGGAATAGCTAGTGGGGTAATACTAATCCAATCAATAAACTTTCTTAATTTTTCAAATCCAATACCCCTTTCAGTTATATAAGCAGATAATATAGCTATTATAGTACCCAATATAGCAGAAATTAATGAAACAAAAATTGTATTACCAAATATTTTTATTGGTGTTGTTCCTACTGTATTAACATTAAACCATTTAGTTGTAAAATTAAGATTATATGGCCATTGCTCTACAAAAGCAGCCATAATTACAGTCATAAATATAATAACTATAAATGAGCATACTAAATAGATGAAAATTGATACAACTCTATCTCTTATATAGTTTTCTTTTATTACATAATCCTTCGCACTTGAATCTATAGTTGTTACAGATTTACCAACTTTTCTATCAACTAAAAAGGATATTATAGATGGAATAATTAATAATATCCCTACAGTTGCTCCCATAGTTATATTAGATTGTCCTATAACTTGTTTATAAATATCTGTTGCTAATAGACTATAATTCCCTCCAAGAACCTTTGGAATACCAAAATCAGAAAATACCATTGTAAAAGCTGAGAAAAAAGCACTTATTATAGTGTACTTTACAGATGGTATGGTTATTGTAAGGAACACTCTTGATTTACTTGTGTCTAGAATTTCAGCTGCTTCATATAATCTATAATCACATACTCTAAAAGCAACTGAAAACATCATATATATTGCAGGAAAAACATATATACATTCAGCAATTATAACTCCCCATTTTCCATATAAGGGAAAGTTAAAAACCAACCAAGGTATATTGCCAAAAAAGCCTGTTGATATTAATCCATTTTCTCCAAATAAATAAATTAATGCTATAGCATGAGTCATTGTTGGTATAAATAATGGTAATAGTGCTATAAAATTTATTAATGCTTTTAACTTTACATTACATCTCTCAACAGCATAAGCAAAAACAAAACTTAAAAATACTACTATTATAGATGTAATACTTGAAACAAATACACTATTGCTAAAAGATTTAAATAATGCTGGTGTTGAAAAATAAGCTTTAAAGTTGTTAATCCCAACAAATTCTCCATTAATAAAAAATGCTTCCTTAAATAAAGTTATAATAGGAAATACTAATACTACGGCAAAAAATATTGTGATAGCATATATTAGTAATCTTCTACTTTCTCTTGATTTATCTATATCTATCATAAACACCAACCTATCCTATCTTATAATAGATTTCTCTATCTTTTTCTATATTAAATTTTTCCTTTGAATAAGCTAGTGTATCTACAGCAATTTCTTCATCTGCTTCTGTTTTAATAATTAATCTATAAAAAGCCCCCCTAAATTCTAAATCTTTAACTATACATTTTTTATAATCATCTAGCTTTTTATCAGAAATAAGTATATCTTCTGGTCTAATAATTTTCTTTTTATTATTTTCTTCAATAATATTTATTTCACCTATGAAATCTGCTATAAAGTTATTAGCAGGTTTTTTATATACTTCTTCAGGAGTTCCTATTTGCATTATTTCTCCTTCATTAATAACTACAATTTTATCAGATATAGTTAATGCCTCTTCTTGATCGTGAGTAACCATTATTGTTGTAATTCCTAAATCCCTTTGAAGAAATTTTATTTCTTTCCTTAAAGTTTCTCTTACTTTAGCATCTAATGCACTAAGAGGTTCATCTAAAAGTAGTATTTTAGGTGATAAAACTACAGCTCTAGCTAAGGCTACCCTTTGCTGTTGTCCACCACTTAATTGTTTTGGATACTTATGTTTAATATGCTTTAAATCTATCTTATCTAAAATATCATTAACTTTTCTTTCTATCTTTTCTTTTTCTATCTTTTGATTAACTAAACCATAAGCTATATTTTCGTATACAGTTAGGTTTGGAAATAAAACATAATTTTGAAAAACTATTCCTATCCATCTTTTTGCTGGTGATATCTTTGATATTTCTTTACCATCAATATAAATTTCTCCAGACTTTTTATTTTCAAGTCCACTAATTATTCTTAAAAGAGTAGTTTTCCCACACCCACTTGGCCCTAACAAAGAAACATA
>NZ_JBNPON010000119.1:0-3445 GCF_050315195.1 Clostridium sp. SGI.024
AATTAAAGATGTTATTCCACCTATTATAATTTCAGAAAATATAAGTAACGGTTACAATGATTTAATAGTAAGGTCAATAAAGAAAGACAAACTAGATTTTAGAGTTTTAAAATATAATGGTAATTCATATCCTATAAATCCCATAGGTGAAGAAAAATTAGAAACTGGAATTAGAGTAGTCGGAGTTGCAGTTATTTCAGATGATTTGTTTTATAGAAGAGGAATAGAGTATTAAGAAAAAAGGAGCTGAAATGAACAGCTCCTAAATTTTTTTATGTTTTAATATATATTATTTAATATCAAATAACCTTTCAGCAGATAAATCTCCACAATGAGGACAAGTAGTATCTACAAAACCGTCACCAGCACAAGCTTCACAATATATATCGTAACAGTTAGTACACTTATAAACAATGTCACCTTTTATAATATTACCACAATTTGGACATTTGCTTTCGTCGTAAATCATATAATTGTAATCCTCAATTTATTACTTTAATTCTATAGCGTCATTTAAATTTACTTTAAAGGCTTCTCCCTCATTCATTAAAATGTGACCAGATGAATAAGGCTTACCATCTAGAGTTATTAATACATTTTCCACATTAAAATAACTACCAAAAGTATTAACTATTGCAGTAAGAATACTATATTCTGAACCACCACCTAATTCTTGAGCACTTACAAAATTTGAAGAAAAATCTATTGCTATTGTAGAATTTTTCTTATCTAAACTTGAAGAATTTAAAGTTATTTCATTAGAAATTGAAGGTGATATTTCGGCATTTGGTGATTTCTTTAATTCATCAACTAAAATTTTTGCTACATTATCATCAGTAACATTTATAGATTTATTTATGTAGACGATCTTATCAGATACTGCATCGTAGTAATATATTTTTGCATTTACTTGTTTTTCCGTATCGTTTTTATCAACTGTTTCATTATCTTTTTCATCAGTTTCATTATCTTTTTTATCATTAGTATTATTGTCTTTTTCAGAACTTGCATTATTATTATTATTTACTGAAGAAGAATTACTAACTTTATTTTCTTCACTCTTTGTGTTCTTAGCTGATTTTGAACAAGAAATTAAAGTCATCGGTATAAGTAGAGATAATGATATTGCCAATAAAAATTTTTTCATAAAAATGCGCCTCCTTTTAAAGTAGGTTAGTGTATTATTAATATTTTTATTATAGCATAATAAGAAAACAGTTACAATTTACATAAATATAGTTAAATTTAAATATGATTAAGTAATATTTGAAAAATGTATGTAAATATCATATAATATAAAACATCGGCTTACACATGATTTATTAAAGGCTAAATACCATAAAAAAGGAGAAAATAAGTAATGCAAAAAACAACAGAGACACAGAACGAAAGAAGTTCAGAAATAATAAGTATTATTAAAGAGGTATGCAAAAATAATTTAAATGATGAATACTTGTTTCTTGCAGAAAACTTATGTAAAGAAATATTTAAATTAGAGAACTCTAAATTAAATAAGGGTAAGGCTAATTCTTGGGCCTGCGGAATTGTTCACTCAATAGGTTTAATAAACGGATTATTTACTAATAAATCTGCTATAGAGATTAAGGCTTCTGACTTTTACAAATTATTTGATGTAAGTAGTAGTACAGGCCTTACTAAATCTAAAGAAGTAAGAAGTATGATAAATATTGATGAAGAAAAATGGTTAATATCTTCAAAGGAAGAAAATAAAGAGGAAAACAAAAATATTGATTTAATTTCTGATGAAAAAGATACATATGATGCTGTAGATAATAAATGTTACATAGAAGATGAGCCTATTATTAAAGAAGATAAAAATTTAGTTGAAGCAAATAAAATTGCAAATGAAGCATGGAATCAAAAAAACTTTAATAAAAAGGTAAAATTAGCAAAGGAAGCATTAATGATAAGTGATAAATGCGCTGAAGCTTATATAATTTTATCTTATGATAATTCTATAAGCAAAGAAGAGCAAAAAAACTTATCTTATAAAGCTGTAGAAGTTGCTAAAGAGGTTATAGGAGAAGAAAACATAGACAAATTTATAGGAAAATATTTAGACTTAGAAATAACTAAACCTTATTATAGTGCAAAATATAGATTGGGCAATTTATTATGGAGTATTAATGAAAGAAGAGAAGCAATAAAAGAATTTACAGATTTATTAAAGCTATGCCCTGAAGATAGGTTATTAATAAGAGGAGTATTACTTTCTTGGTTAATTTCTGAAGGCTTAGATAAAGAAACAGAAGAAATATTAATAAAGTTTAAGGATGATTATCTTTCAGCTACTAAGTTCTCTAAAGCACTTTATTTATTTAAATTAGGTAAATTAGAAGAGGCAGAAAGAGCATTAAGGATTGCAAATGCGTCCAATCCATTTGTTGTTAATTATATTACTAAGCAAAAAAGGCTTCCAAAAGTTCAACCTGAATTAAAAAGCTTAGGATCAGAAGAAGATGCGATTTATTATGTAAAAAATGCAGAAGTTGCATGGGATTCTGTAAAAGGAGCTAGAAATTGGGTAAAGGAAATTAAAAATAGACTTTAAAAGATGACTTTAAAATGTAACTATGGCACAGTATAAAATAAAATGAAGATATTTTTAAGTGCACCTCAAATGTTAGACATAATATCTAACATTTGGAGGTGTATTTTTTTATGCCAAAGTATCCTTATATATATTAACTAAGTTTATAAGAAGTTTGCTTTGTCCTTCTATTGTATAAATAGAAGGAGGCATATTTTTTTCCTTTAATAAATAATCAATATTATTAATTTTGTTATTAAAAAATAGAAGATATATATTTTTATAATAACTATGGTTGAGACCTTTAAAAACTTTATTAGAAAGTTCTTCATTAGGGGTAAAAGAAGTATCTATTATTTTTTTATATATAAAATAATAAAGTAAAGAAATAGAGGTTTTTTCAACTTGTCTGTAATCATATTTTTTTATATTATCAAAATCTTTCATTAATATATTAAAAAAATCTATTGTAGAAGGATCTAAAGTAAAAATATCTTTATTTAAGTAACTAAGTAATGAATTTGTATAGAAGGAAATATTATTTAAAAAATTCCATAGGTCATTAACATCAAAAGGTTCTATGGTTATATTCTTTGCTATTTCTATATAGATATCTGTTAAAATCCCTTTTGATTTATAAGAAACATTACCATTTCCACAAATAGAGTAATTTCTAACTATATCAAAAGCTATTCGATTATCTTCCTTTAATCCAATTGCATATTTTCCATCATTATTAAAAAAATTTAAAGTTGAAATTGCAAAATGAATTAAAGAGATTAAGGCTAAATAAGAATAAGATACACTACTAACTCCTATAGAAAACAATATAACAAATATAATAAAATCAAAGATGGGTCCTAGCCAAAAGTATACTCTTAACTTATTTAATAA
>NZ_JBNPON010000120.1:0-3327 GCF_050315195.1 Clostridium sp. SGI.024
AGGGGTATTAAAAGTACTAAAAACTGATACTAATATGACATGGATAATTGCAATTGGAGTAGTATTAATAATTTTACTAGTTAGTATATTATTTACTTTTGCTATGCCTAAGTTTAAGTCAGTTCAAAAATTAATAGATAAGCTTAACTTAGTAACTAGGGAAAGTTTAACTGGTATGCTAGTTATTAGAGCCTTTAGTACACAAAAACATGAGGAAGAAAGATTTGATAAAGCTAATAAGGATTTAACAAAAACAAACTTATTTGTAAATAGATTAATGTCATCAATGATGCCAATGATGATGCTAATTATGAATGGATTAACGTTATTAATAGTTTGGGTAGGTGCACATCAAGTTGATTTAGGTAAAATGCAAGTAGGTAATATGATGGCATTTATGCAATATGCTATGCAAATAATTATGTCATTTTTAATGATTACTATGATTTCTATTATGTTACCACGTGCATCAGTATCGGCTCAACGTATTAGTGAAGTTTTATATACTGATTTATCTATTAAAGATAAAAAAGAAACTAAAAAATTCAATGTATCTAAAAAAGGATATGTAGAATATAAAAATGTTAGCTTTAAATATCCTGGAGCAGAGGATTATGTTATTAAAAATATAAGTTTTATAGCTAAGCCTGGTGAAACAACAGCTATAATTGGAAGTACTGGTAGCGGAAAATCAACTTTAATTAATCTTATTCCTAGATTTTATGATGTTACTGAAGGAAATATAGAAATTGATGGAATAGATATTAGAGATGTTAAACAAAAGGAATTACGAGAAAAAATAGGTTATATTCCTCAAAAAGGTGTATTATTCTCTGGAACTATTGAAAGTAATTTGAAATATGGTTCATCTAATGTAAATATGAAAGATTTAAAGAGGGCTTCTGATATAGCACAAGCTTCAGAATTTATTGAAGCTAAGCCTGATAAATATAGTAGTGAAATATCACAAGGTGGAACTAATGTATCTGGAGGGCAAAAACAAAGATTATCAATAGCTAGAGCATTAGTTAAAAAACCAGAAATATATGTATTTGATGATAGTTTTTCAGCTTTAGACTTTAAAACTGATTCAGCATTAAGAAAAGCAATAAAAGAAAATATTAAAGATGCAACAATGATAATTGTAGCTCAAAGAATTAGTACTATAAAAGATGCAAATCAAATAATAGTTCTAGATGAGGGTGAAGTTGTAGGAATTGGAACTCACAGAGATCTTATAGAGAACTGTGAAGTTTACAAGCAAATAGCTTTATCACAACTTTCAAAGGAGGAACTAATGTCATGAGTAATAATTTAGGCGGTAAAAAACATGGTGGCTTTGGTGGTCATATGGGAGGAATGAAGTTTGCTGGTGGAAAAGCCAAAGATTTTAAAGGAACATTTAAAAAATTATTAAATTATTTAAAACCATATAGAATATCAATAATAATAGTTTTAATTTTTGCTATTGGTAGTGCAGCATTTTCTATAATTGGACCTAAAATTTTAGGAAAAGCAACCACTAAGTTGTTTGAAGGATTAGTAAGTAAAATTTCTGGAGAAGCTAATGCAGGAATTGATTTTACTTATATAGGTAATATACTTGTTATATTAATTGTACTATATGCTGTAAGTGCAATATTTGCATTTATTCAGGGATTTATAATGTCAGGTATAGCACAAAAGGTTTCATATAATTTAAGAAAAGAAATATCATTAAAAATAAATAAAATGCCTCTTAAGTATTTTGATAAAATGACTCATGGAGAAGTTTTATCAAGAGTAACTAATGATGTAGATACTGTAAGCAATACATTAAATCAAAGTTTATCTCAAGTATTTACATCAATTACCACTCTTATTGGTGTAGTAATTATGATGCTTTCGATAAGTGTTACAATGACAATTGTAGCTTTATTAATAGTACCATTATCAGGATTATTTATTTCATTTGTTGTTAAGAAGTCTCAAAAGTACTTTAAAGAGCAACAGACTTATTTAGGTCATGTAAATGGACATGTTGAAGAAATATATAGTGGTCATAATATAATGAAAGCCTTTAATGGTGAAGATAAAGCTGTTGAAGAGTTTAATGAATTAAATAATACTTTATATAATTCAGCTTGGAAATCTCAATTTTTATCTGGTATGATGATGCCTATAATGACCTTTATAGGTAATATAGGTTATGTAGCCGTTACAATTCTAGGAGGATATTTAACTGTTAAAAATCGTATAGAAGTTGGTGATATACAATCTTTTATTCAATATATTAGATCTTTTAATCAGCCAATAGCACAAGCAGCTCAAATAGCTAATGTATTACAATCTACAGCAGCTGCTGCAGAAAGAGTATTTGAATTCCTAGAAGAGGAAGAAGAAATTAATTGTGGAATAAATCCAATAAATATTGAAGAGATAAAAGGGGAAGTTACATTTAAAGATGTTCATTTTGGGTATAATGAAGATAAAATAATTATCAATGATTTCTCATGTAAAATAAAGCCAGGACAAAGAATTGCTATTGTTGGTCCAACAGGTGCTGGTAAAACAACAATTGTTAAATTATTAATGAGATTCTATGAATTAAATAGTGGTGAAATTTTACTAGATAATTATAATATTAAAGATTTTGATAGAAACGATTTAAGAAAGATATTTGGTATGGTACTTCAAGATACTTGGTTATTTAATGGTTCAATAATGGATAACATTAGGTATGGTAATTTAGATGCAAGTGATGAAGAAGTAATTAAGGCTTCAAAAGCTGCTCATGTTCATCATTTTATTAAAACTTTACCTGATGGATATAATATGGAATTAAACGAAGATGCAAGTAATGTATCACAAGGTCAAAAACAGTTACTTACTATAGCTCGTGCAATTTTAGCAGATCCTAAAATACTAATATTAGATGAAGCAACAAGTTCTGTAGACACTAGAACTGAAATTCTTATTCAAAAAGCTATGAATAACTTAATGGAAGGTAGAACTAGCTTTATAATTGCTCATAGATTATCTACTATAAGAGATGCTGATTTAATTTTAGTTATGAATGAAGGAGATATTGTAGAGCAAGGTACTCATAGTGAATTATTAAGCAAAAATGGCTTCTATGCATCATTATACAATAGTCAATTTGAAAACTCACAAGTTTCATAAAGATAGAAAAAGGTGGTTAATTTTTAAAAATTAGCCACCTTTTTTAAATAAAAATGCTTAGTAAAAGTTAGTAAAATACTTAGTAAAATACTTAGTAAAAGTTAGTAAAATTTTATTGATAATGTTTTCTTACTATGTTAAAATCTTATTGTAAATATAAATTAA
>NZ_JBNPON010000121.1:0-3215 GCF_050315195.1 Clostridium sp. SGI.024
ATAAGAAGATATTACCACATAATAAATACAAATACAATAGATAAGTATATGTATTATTTGGGTACGCAAATGTATTATTTAATAATATTTTGGGTACGTAAATGTATTATTTAGGTACGCAAATGTATTATTTAATAATATTTTAGGTACGTAAATGTATTATTTAGGTACGCAAATGTATTATTTTAAATTTAAAACCTAGTAATATCAATAGTTTTGGCCTGCTCTAAAACATATAAAACAATATATAGTAAACATATAAAACAACAACTTTGTGATGTTGTCTCATAGGTGTTAAGAAATATATTATAGGTACGTAAATGTATTATTTAAATATTTGAGTTTACAGATATAAAAAATGAAAGTGAAAAATTCTTAATACCTAGTCTTCTATAGTTATTAAGAATTTTTTCATAGGTACGTAAATGTATTATTTAAAAATGAGAATTAATAATTATATTCGTAACATTTAGTTTAATTTAGATACGTAAAGATAATATTTAAATTATTTTAGGTATGTAAAACTCGTATTTAAAATTTTAAACCTAGTTACATCAAGGATTAGAATGGTGCCTAAAACATATAAAACAACAACTATCGGTTGCGGTAGTATTTTTAATATTGGAAATATTCTGTTATTTTATTGACAATGAGAACGTAAGTTCTATAAAATAGATAAAAAATGAGTTTGAAAAATATTGTTGTTAAACAAACTGAATTAAAGATGAAACAAAATGAAACGAATATGAAATTAAGCAAAGAGAAAACAGTTTAAAATAAATATATAAATAATTTAGAGGAAGTGATACAAATGAAGCCACCAATTAGTAGAATGGGCGGGAAAAGCAAACTTAAGAAAATAATAACGGAGAAAATACCTAAGGATCATCTATGTTATGTTGAGCCATTTTTCGGAGCTGGGTGAATATATTTTGAAAAAGAAGAAAGCAAGGTAGAAGTTATAAATGATAAAGATAGAGAGCTTATAAATCTTTTTAGGATGATAAAAGAACATCCAGGAGAAGTCGAAAGATTATTAGATTTTGAGTTCATAAGTAGAGATAAGTTCACACAATATAAGTCTATAGATGTAGAAGGATTAACTGAAATACAGAGAGCAGTACGCTTTTTATATATAATTAGTAATAGCTTTGCATCTAAGGGAGTATCCTTTGGATATACAGCTATAGGAAAGCCTTGCCAGAAGATCTATGATGTTCAAAATGAATTGATGCTATTAAGAGATAGATTAAAAAATACAATAGTTGAAAATAAAGATGCTATAGAGATTATAAAAAAATATGATAGGCTAACAACTTTTTATTTTTGCGATCCACCATATTTGGGAACTTCAGGATATGGTGCAGAAGCTAAATTTACTTTAGAAGATCATATAAGATTAAGAGATAAATTATCAAATATATCAGGAAAATTTCTGCTTACAATAAATGATTGTGAAGAGATTAGAAAATTATATAAAGACTTTCATATTCAAGAAGTAATGGTGCATTATTCAGTTTCAAGACAACAAGCAGCAAGAAAAGAATATGGGGAGTTGATGATCACCAATTATGAGAATTAGTGATAATGATAAGATGTTAATAGATTATTACCAAAGATTAAAGAGAAGAAAGCAACTGAAGAATGAAATAGATATATTAGAAAATAGTAGAAAACAGCTAGAGTGTTATTCGATGGGAGTATATAGGCAAAGTATAATAAATAGAATTAATGCAAATAAAGAGTTATTAGCAAAAAAGAATCTAGAATATAATATTTTACTAGAAGATACTCTAAAGATTGAGTCAATTATTTTAGTACTCGATGAGGAAGATAAAGAAATATGTGATATGAGATTTAACAAGCAATAGGAGAATCTCTTTGCCTTAGTAAATCTACAGTTTGTAGAAAAGTAAAAAGTATTATTAATAAAATTAGCAAAGAATTAGAGTAAGAAGCTCCACCTTACTTACTCAATTCTTTATTAAATTGGAGTTATAAATTATCATTAAAGATAATCGGATAATCTACCAATAACTTTACCTTGTATACATATATCTTTATGTCTAAAGGTTTGAATTTTATGTTTAGGATTAGTACTTTCAGGAATTAAAGTGATATACTCGTCATCTATTTCTAATCTTTTTATAGTGGCATCAGATCCAACTCTTGCAATGACTATATCTCCAGGAGCGACACAGGAAGTATTTTCAACTAGTATAATCTCACCATCTTTATAAAGCTTATTCATACTATCTCCACTAATGTGTAAAACATAATATCCTTTAGAGGAATTGAGATTATCTTCAGGAATAGATACAAATTCCATATTATCTTCATATGTTAAAGAAATTTTACCTGCAGGTATAGGACCGAAATCTTTAATTTCACGATAAATTTGTTCTTTTTTAGAAGAATTTAAATCGATTATATTAGGAACTAGTTCATCTGTATATTCTTCATTAGATTTATTAACTTCTTTAAAATTAATAACTTTATCTTTATTTAAATAGGAAAGCAACCTATCAATTTCTTCGATTTTTCTTGGAATATCAATAGTACAAATCCTATTTAATATTTCTTTTTCTTCTATATAGCATTGTTTTTTATATTCTAAGTCTATTTTTAAATTATCTATAGAGAATAAATCTATATTAAAGTCAGACGACTTTGTATCAAATAAATCATCTGAAATAAGTTTATCAATAGATATATTAAAGAAATCAGATAATTTTATTAATATAGATAAAGTAGGCTCACTTTTTCCAGATTCATAATATGATAAGACAGATCTAGAGATACCAATTTTTTGGGCTAAAAAATCTTGTTTTAAATTAAAACTTTTTCTCAAGTTAAATAAATTTTTGGAAAAAGTTGAATTCATAAAATCACCTCACATTAATAATACAAGAAAAAAAACAATGCATAAAAAAAAATCGATATTTAGACTAAAAATAAAAAGTGTAAATATATTGACAAAAATATGAGGATAATATATATTTTTAATATGGCATTAATTTATAAACTAAATAACAAGTAAGTTAATTGATTTTATAAATTAATTAATGAATGAATTCACCCTAAATGGGGTAGGTATTCTATTCAAAGATATATCTTATCTTTGATGAAATCATATTTTTAACATAGGAAATATTAAAAAAATGTCCATTTTGGCAAAAAACTAAAATGGTTGATTAAATTCACCCTTTTTTAGG
>NZ_JBNPON010000122.1:0-3083 GCF_050315195.1 Clostridium sp. SGI.024
TTATCACTTTAAATTTTTAATTGCTACGCGTCGATTTTTTGACGCTTACCTTTAATTTTAGAAGTTAATACATAATTATTATTCTTTTCTTCTAGTATTATAACTGTTCCTCCTCTTGAAGTGCAAAATTTAGGTCCTTCTAAATATGCTATTATTTGGTACTTTTCTGAATTATTTAGTTTTATTCTATTATACAGATAATTTAATTTATCCAAACTTGGATTTAAGGAAAACTCCTTTTCTATTGCTCTTTCAACGCTTAAATTAGCATTAATCTCTGCCTCGATAAAATCTACCTTTGAAAAATCATATTTCTTATCTATAAAATCTTCATTCCTTAAAACTTTTTCTTTACTTTTAATATCTTCAATTGAAACTTTTATATTTAATTCATTAAATTTATTTCCATCAAATCTTAGTGTACTAATTATTTCACCAAGAATATCATTTATATCTTCTCCTGTTATTTTCTGCTTTAATAATAAATCAAATAATTCTCTATCATTATTCCTTACCTCTAAAACTTCATATGGATAAAGAACTTTTCCCTGATAATTTTTTATAAGTTTTCCATCTGATTTATACTTTTCATTTATATATCTAAGATAGTTATTCTCTATATCAATAATATAACTTGTATTTTTAATACCATCAATTAACTTAACCTTATAATTATCATCGTAAATAACCTTATATCTATTTCTCCTTAAATATTCATTTGAATCAAAGATTGTTTCTATTATTCCATTATAATATCTATATATTATATATCTTATACTTTCATTTTGCTTCTCATCTTCTACTATAAATAGTACTTCATTTTTTTTAAGAGCAGTAAATTTCCTCAATATAATTTTAGGATTATATCCTTTAATATTTATTAAATCAATATATGTTAATTTTCCATTTAATCCATCAGAAATGACTATTTCCATTTCTTCATATAATGTATTTTTTCCTTCCTCTGTTTTTCTTCCTATTAAGTAAATTATATCTTCTTCAATATCATTAATTATATTTCCAAGATTACTTGTTATTACTTCCTTGGATAACTTTTCATTATGTCCAATCATAGAAACTCCTTAATTATTACTACACTACTATATTATTAATTTATGTTCTTTTTGCTATAAAAAAGGATATTGATATTTTTATAACTTGTCTAAAAAATAAAAAATAGATAGGATTAACCTATCTCATTATGCAACTAATTATTAATAATATGATATTATAACTTTCCTTCACCTTCACAAAAAGGACACATAAAATCGCCTTTGCCACTACAGGTTAAACATTTCTTATTTGGATAATTGTTTTCACCACAATCACATTTTACTCTACCTGTACCATCACAACTAATACATCTACTAATATAATTGCTATTATTTAACTCCATAACCTGCCTCCTTATATCATACTATCTATTAATTCTTTACAAGTATTTTTATTTTATTCAAAAATAAAAATAAAACCATAATTAAAAAACTATGGTTTTATTTTATATACTAAACGTTTATTTCACTTTTTATATCTAATGCTTCTTTATTATTATCTATAATAGGTTTTATATAGTTTTCTATAAATTCTACAACCTGACTAGGTGCTCTTCCTATAAATTTACTAGGATTAATAATTTCTATTATTTCTTCTCTAGTTAATTTAAAGCTATCATCATTAATTATTCTTTCAATAAGATCGTTATCTAATCCTTCACCTTTTACTCTTTGTGCTGCAGCCATTGAATGTACTCTTATTTTTTCATGAAGCTCTTGTCTATCTCCACCTCTTTTTACAGTTTCCATCATAATATTTTCTGTAGCCATAAATGGAAGTTCATTATTTACATGTGCTTTTATTACTTTTTCATATACAACCATATTTTCTGCTATATTTATATATAAATTAAGCACTCCATCTAAAGCTAAGAAAGCTTCAGCCACTGAAATTCTTTTATTTGCTGAATCATCTAAGGTTCTTTCAAACCATTGAGTAGCTGCTGTAATTGCAGGATTTAAAGAGTTTACAATAACATATCTTGCTAGTGAACTCATTCTCTCACTTCTCATAGGATTTCTCTTATATGCCATAGCAGATGATCCTATTTGATTTTTTTCGAATGGTTCCTCAATTTCTTTCATGCTTTGAAGCAATCTTAAATCATTACTAAATTTATATGCACTTTGTGCAACTTCTGATAATCTATTTAAAACTATTGAATCTAGTTTTCTTGGATAAGTTTGACCTGTTACACCATAGCTACTTTCAAATCCCATTTTTTCAGCTACAATTTTATCTAAAGCCTTTACTTTTTCTTCATCATTATCAAATAAAGTCATAAAACTAGCTTGAGTACCTGTAGTTCCTTTAACTCCTCTTAATTTTAATGTAGATAATAAAAAGTCTATATTTTCTATATCCAATAGTAAATCTTGCATCCAAAGAGTTGCTCTTTTACCTACAGTAGTTAATTGTGCAGGTTGAAAATGAGTAAATCCTAAAGTAGGCATATCTTTATATTTAATAGCAAAATTTGATAAATGATTTAGAACTGTTACTATTTTCTTTTTTATTAATAATAGTCCATCTCTCATAATTATAATATCAGTATTATCACCTACATAGCAGCTTGTAGCACCAAGATGGATTATACCCTTAGCTTCAGGACATTGTAATCCATAAGCATATACATGGCTCATTACGTCATGTCTAACTTCTTTTTCTCTTTTAATAGCATCATCATAATTAATATTATAGATATTTGCTTTTAACTCATTAATTTGGTCCTCACTTATATTTAAACCTAATTCCTTTTCTCCTTCAGCTAAAGCTACCCAAAGCTTTCTCCATGTTGAAAACTTCATATCATCAGAAAATATGTAACTCATTTCTTTTGATGCATATCTTGAATTTAATGGTGAATTATATAAATCTCTCATCCTTTGAAAACCTCCGAATAAATATTTCACTTTTTACTTCATCATTCGTATTATATCATAATTCTAATTTATTTTCAGCTTTTTATAATAATTTTTAAGTTATATTTTTCTCTTATTGCAATATACTATATTGTAATGTTTTATATA
>NZ_JBNPON010000123.1:0-2927 GCF_050315195.1 Clostridium sp. SGI.024
TATTTATATTAAAATTCTTAAGTATTTAATAAATAATTATTCTAGACTCAAAAAATCTCTCTTGAAATTCCACTAAGGCTTTTATTTGTTCTTTATTATACTTATTTAACTCTTTGCAAACAACTAGTTTGTCTTCTATATCAGTTGTTCTTTTTATTATAGCTACTACATATCCTTCGTATATATCTAAAGGTTCAAACTCTCCAATAATGTAAGCATCAATTTCTTCTCCATCTCCTGATATGGTATTTGGAATAAAACCATAATTCAAAGAATATATAAAATTATGTTTAGGGTGTCTAGATCCCAAAGGTCTATCCACTCTAACTTTGACCGATTTTCCTAAGTAATTATCCATATTATCATCTCCGTTCATTAATATACAAAAAGTAAAATTACAATAACAATTTCATAAGAAGTCAATTTTCCAATTCTTGTATTTCGATATTCCTCTTTATGAAAGTTGCAGTAATAATATTCCATTTTATTCCTCTATATATATTCTACATAATTATGGTATAATTCTAAAGTATTATTTAGAAATGCCGTAGTGGATGGCTACGGGGGTTTTGAACATTTTATCCCCTTGGACTATTGGTGAATCTTTCATCATGGTTAGGGGGTGGTATTGGATATGATAGAATTAATTATAAAAAGCTGTGTTTCTGTTTATATTGTTAGATTAGTTTTAAAACATAATCTTTTTGTATCTAAGTTAATAATTAAGATTAAATTCATTGGTCTTCACATAGAACTTAATGGCAAAAAGAAAAAGCACCCATCCCACAAAGAATAGTGCTTTTAGCTCTTAAATTCATATCATAAATTTTATCCAATAGCCCTAAAACAAATGCTCTAAGGATTGCTTAGTGTTGGCGCACTAAGCTTTTCTATTTAACTTTGCATAAGTTCGATTGACTAAATCAAAGATTTAGAATCTCACTTATATTATATCAAATTTTAATAAAAAATAAACATATATATTCTTTATTGAAAATATTTACTATTTTCCAACTTAATCCTATAACTTATTTATATTAAAATTCTTAAGTTTTTAATAAGTAATTATCTATATTATCACCTTGTATATCTTATTTTCTCCAGATATATCTAATAAATGTTCTTTCACCTATGCTATATGTTTTCTTATTTTCTAAATGATAATTTTCTATATCTATCAAGTCCTCTTCTCTTAATATATCTAATTCAGTAATATTAGGATTATCACTTGGGATTTCCTTAAAGCCATTTATCCATAGAACTCCATTTTCCTTTATATGCTTCATTAGAATACTATATAGTTCTGGTCTTAATCTGTAATGATTAATAATAATTGCATCATAATTATATAAATTATTCAAAAAATTATTTTCAGATAAATCTCCCAATTGAGTTTCAATATTTAGATTTTCCTTTTCAGCAAAATAATTTAATCTGTTTAATGCTTCTTCACTAAAATCAATAGCATGTACAACATATCCTAGTCTTGCTAAATAAATTGAATTTCTTCCATCACCACAAGCAATATCTAATATTTTACCTTTTCTAGGAAAATACTTAATATCTTCTTCTAAACATTTTTCATGTCTCATAAGCTGTAATTTCCTTGATTTAAATTTATCATTCCACCATTGACAATTCCCCATATACTGCATTATTAAATCCCCCTGTAATATTTTAAGATATTCTTTACTTCTCATTATTTTATACTATATTTAACTTTATATAATCTTTATATAATTTATAATTTCTTATATTCACTTCTTAAAATATTGTAATATAGCACATTAACCTCAATGTTATCTAAAGCTATTAGTCTTTCTCTCCTTGTAAATTTATATTTAAATCCACATTTTTCATTAACTCTTTTAGAATTACTATTAAAATCAAAGTGTCCACACCATATTAAATCTAAATTCATTTCTCTAAATCCATAATCAATTAATGCTTTTACTGCTTCTGGAACATATCCATTACCCCAATAGCTTGGATTTAAAACATATCCAATTTCTCTTTGTTCTAAATCCTTTAAATCTAAATCTGGTTTTCTCTTATGTAATCCTATTCCACCAATTACTTTGTTTTCCTCCTTTAAAACTATGGCATAAGAGTCATTATTTTTTATAAACATATTTATTATTTCTTTACTTTCATCTTCTGATTTATGTGGTTTCCATCCAGCTCTTGGCCCTACTAATTCACTTTTAGCATATTCATACAAATCCTTACTATCACTAAGTTTCCATGGTCTTAATATCAATTTATCAGTTATTATCTCTTTCATTTTAATCTTCTCCCTTACAGAAATAATACTCTTTCTAAATTACATTTGCTTTTTTGAATATATATAAGTAAATATTATTTTCTCCATAGAATTATTTTTTCAGCCACTCATTTCTTAAAATTGAATAAGCTATTAAACCAATTCTTTCATTCTTTTCTTATATAATTCAACTTCTTCACTGTAATCCATTAAAATACAATCTTCTTTAACAAAATTCTTAAAACAAATTGATTCTCCTTTTAATCGTGGGAATAGAGAAAAATGTAAGTGATTTCTTTTTCCATCACATAATGTACACATATAAACTTTTTCTGCTCCAATAATCTCTTTGTGTAACTTTATAATTGCATTTGATATTTTTAATATGTGCGTACCTAATTCAAGTGGCATTTCAGAAATATCCTCATAATGTTCCTTTGCCACTATTGTAGTTTGACCAGTTGCTCTTGGGAATTTCTCAAATTGACATCTTACTTTATCATCTTCATAAATTATTAAACCTTCACCAGGAAATATATCTCCAGTTTCAAAGTTGTAACATCCAAAACATATTCCTTTGTCTTGTAAATCTTTTATTTTCTTGGATCTCTCTTTTAATTCCATCTTTTCATTTTCAGATAATGCTTTAATATACAAATAAATC
>NZ_JBNPON010000124.1:0-2867 GCF_050315195.1 Clostridium sp. SGI.024
TTGAGTCTTACAATATAACAACGCTTCCTATTGTCAGCGTTGTAAGTTCGAATTGCTAAATTAAAATTTAGATTCTAACTTAAGACTTAAAAGAATTGCTGGTTTACTTTATACTTAACTTATATTCTGTTCAATTTTCAAAGATCATTTTTCTTCGCATTCAAGCGACTTCTATATATTATCATCTCGAGTTTTACTTGTCAATAAATTTTTTTCTTTCATTTGACTAGTTCCTCAAGAACATTGACTATTTTATCATAGCTTAAACTTTATTCAAAACTATTTATTATGTTTATTTAAAATTATTCTTTAATTTCTTTATTATTATACTTATTTCTTTATTTTATTCATATTGATACGCTAGGATGTGTTTAATGTTTATAATTAAATATTCTGTGCTTTTAATAAAAAAATGAGTATTTATTATATATCTATAGAAATTAAATTTTATTCATATTATAATATACTTTGAAATGATTTTGCATCTATAGCTCAGCAGGATAGAGCGCTGGACTTCGAATCCATCGGTGGGGGGTTCAAATCCCTCTAGGTGCACCAAAATATTCTAAATCAAAATGTAAAATGTACAATTTAAAAGGGAAATTTAAAATGTTACATTTAGATTTATCTATCTATTTTGTAATAATACACATACAAATCTATTAAACATATTTTATAATTAAAGCTGATATTGGTTTTACATTAATTATAGAAGAGTTTATATTATAAATCCCATTATCATTAATTTCATTATCATCCAAAATAACTATAAAGTTATCATGATATAAGTTTATTTGTACATCATGCTTATTACCATTAAATATCACAGCTATTTTACCTAATTGATCTTTTACTTTACTTCCTTCTGCTATATACCCTACAATATTTTTTTCATAAAAATTTGTACCGAATTCTAGAAATCTAATATTTTCATTAATGTCCTTAGCTGAATCCATTCTAAATATCTTATGTTTTTTTCTTAAGTCAATTAAGTCTTTATAATATTTAAATACCTCTAAATACTTTTTCTTTCTTCTCCAACGAAATTTATTTACATGATCAGGTGATATTTAACTATTTTTAATTCTTATTCCATGTTTGTTTTTTTTACTTCTAAGTATCTCCTCTCCTGAATGTATAAAAGGTATTCCTTGTGAAGTTAGTAAAATAGCAGCTGCTAATTTACTCATTCTTATTCTATCTTTTAACGTAGATATAGGTTCTACTAAAGCTAACTTATCCCAAATTGTATAATCGTCATGAGCAGAAATATAAGTTATTACTTGATGAGGCTCATTAGCCCAAGGAGTTTTAGAATATTTAAGTTTTTCATAATTTATATCTATATGATTTATAGATGCTACTATTCCAAATTTAATAGTTTCCTCAAAATCTTTACCTCCATTTAAAAATCCGCCTTTTTCTTTTTCAAATACACTTCCCTTTACTGCATCCCTTATATCATCACTAAAAGCACCTATTTGTAATTTATTAAATTTATTTATATTTTCCTTCAGTGTTAATTTTGAGTTGTTAATAGGTGATTCATCAGCCTTCCATCCTTCACCATATATTAATATATCATCATCTAGAGCTAATCTAACTTCTTCCATTGTTTCAATGTCATGAAGTCCCATTAAATCAAATCTAAAGCCGTCTATTTTATATTCCATAACCCAATACTTCACAGAATCTAAGATAAATTTTCTAACCATAGCTCTTTCAGATGCTAATTCATTTCCACATCCTGATCCATTTGAAAAACCACCATCATTACTTTGTCTATAATAATAATTAGGAATTATTTTATTAAAATTAGAGTCTTCTGTATCAGCAGTATGGTTAAATACTACATCCATAACAACTTTAAACCCTGATTCATGAAGATTCATTATTAACTCCTTAAACTCTCTTATTCTTACTTTTCCATTATAGGGATCAGTTGAATAAGATCCTTCTGGAACATTATAATTTAAGGGGTCATATCCCCAGTTATAATCATCCTCATCATACTTCATTTCATCTACAGTTTTATAATCAAATACAGGTAATAATTGTATAACGTTTACACCTAATTCTTTTAGATGATTTATTCCTGTCTTTACTTCATTTTTAAAATTGTGAGTATCTTTATGAAAACCTCTAAATTTTCCTTTTATGTGTTTTTCTACTCCTGAATTATCATCTATTGTAAAATCTCTTATATGAGTCTCGTATATAATAGAATCTAAGTGACTATTAAATTTAGGTCTTTTGTGATTACTCCATCCCAAAGGATTAGTTGAATTTAAATCTACCACCATGCCTCTGTTACCATTTACTCCTACTGCTTTAGCATATGGATCAACTACTTCATTTTCTATACCATTTCTTTTTATAATATAATTATAAAATTCTCCATCTAAATCCCCTTCTATTTCTACATACCATACACCATTTCCTATATACTCCATGTTTATGCTTTTTTTGCTTGTTGAATTATAATCATAGCCATCCTTACCAAAGAAAATAATCTTTACTGAATGTGCTAAAGGAGCCCAAATTTTAAAAATTGTTTTTTCTTTACTATAAATTGCTCCTAAGGTCCCGTCATATTGATATAATTTATCAAACTCTTCTACTGAATATTGTATAAATATATTATCCATATTCTTCACCCCTAATAATATTATATTATAAAAAGAATTTTTTTTATATAAATTATAAATATTTCATTTAAATCACACAGTATTTTGGAGATTCTTAATTATAAAAAAATTAACTTTGTGGGCTATGAGTTTTATTATTCTCATAAAGTTTTACAAAGTTCTTTAAAAATATAATTTCCTATATAGTAAAAAAAGCTTACGATTAATCGTAAGCTTTTT
>NZ_JBNPON010000125.1:0-2810 GCF_050315195.1 Clostridium sp. SGI.024
TTATAATATTAATATATATATTTTATAGCATATTATATATTTTTTAAACTGAACAAATAAAATAAGACCTACTTTTTTATTTTAAATAGGTCTTATTTTATATTACTTTATAAGCTTAAATTTATTATTTTCCATATCTAAATTGCATTTCCCTCCATTTGATAAATCTCCAAATAACAATTCATCAACTAAAATAGGTTTTAAATCTGAATTAATCACTCTAATTATTTCTCTTGCTCCAAATTCCTTAGATAAGCCCTTTTCACTTATAAAAGTAATTGCTTCATCACTAAAGCTAAGTTCTATATTTTTTTCTTTTAATTTATCTTTAAACTTATTTAATTCTTTATTAGCTATTTCTATTGCCATATCTTTATTTATTTGATTGAATACAATTACCTTATCTAATCTATTCCTAAACTCAGGAGTAAATGCTCTCTTAACTTCATCACTTATAGCTTCATTATTGATTGTTCCCCTTGCAAATCCAACTAAGTTTTTACCAATATCCCTTGCTCCAGCATTTGAAGTCATAATTAATATAACATTTCTAAAATCTGCCTTCCTGCCTTTATTATCAGTTAATGTAGCATAATCCATTACTTGTAATAAAACACTTAATATATCTGGATGAGCTTTTTCTATTTCATCTAACAATAATACACAGTTTGGTTTCTTTCTAATTGTATCAGTTAAAAGGCCACCTTCTTCATAACCAACATATCCTGGAGGAGAACCTATAAGTTTAGATGCAGCATGCCTTTCACCGTATTCACTCATATCAAATCTTATTAGTTCTATACCTAAAGTCTTTGCTAAAACTTTAGCTATTTCAGTTTTACCAACGCCAGTTGGTCCTACAAACAACATTGAAGCAACAGGTTTATTTTCATCATTTAATCCAGCTCTTGACATCTTAATGCATCTTGAAACCTCATCTACTGCTTGATTTTGGCCAAATATTTTACTTTTCAATTCATCTTCTAATATTTTCAATGAATTTATTTCTGTATTTTCTATTGTTTTCTTAGGTATATTACACATCTTAGCTATAATTTCCTCAATTACTGAGTCATCTACTAATCCATTAGAGTATTTTTCTCTATTAATATCTACAAAAGCTCCTGCTTCATCTATTATATCAATAGCCTTATCAGGTAAAAATCTATCATTAATATATTTAAAACTCAAATTAACAGCAGATTTTAATGCTTCATCAGTATACTTTACTTTATGATATTCTTCAAATACATCTTTAACACCTTCTAAGATATCTATAGTTTCTTCAATAGAAGTTTCTTTAACTTCTATTACTTGGAATCTTCTTACTAATGCTTTATCTTTCTCAAAATATTTTTTGTAATCATCATAGGTAGTTGCTCCTATAAATCTTATTTTCCCCTCTAGTAAATATCCTTTTATTAAACTTCCACCATCTAATGAACTACCATTTAAAGCTCCAGCACCAACTATATTATGAATTTCATCAATATATACTATTGGATTATCATAAGTCTTTATCTCATCTAATATCTGTTTAATTCTTTCTTCAAAATCTCCTCTGTACTTTGTTCCTGCAAGTATAGTTCCTATATCTAAAGAGAATATTTCAGCATTTTTTAATTTTTCTGGAACTTTACCTTCTTTAATTAACTTAGCAAGTCCCATTGTAATTGCAGTTTTTCCAACTCCAGGTTCTCCTATATGAATTGGATTATTCTTAGTTTTTCTGCATAGGACTTGTATTGTCCTATCAATTATGTCTTCTCTACCCACTAATGGATAATTATCTTCTTTTTCAATTAACTCTGTTATATTTGTACAAAAACTATTAACTATGCTCTTATTTTTATTTCCTTCATTTTCTTCGGCTTTATTAACTCTAATTATTTTAATTGCATCTTTAGCCAAATCATCTTCTTCTGATTTATTATGAGAAAGTTCAAACAATAAATCTTGTTTAGTTATTCCTTGCTTTTCTAAATAATAAATGGCATAACTATCTTTTAAGGCATAAATTGCTGAAATTACATGCTCTAAAGCTACATAATTTCTTTCACTAAAAGCTGCCTGTTGAGTAGCAACAATTAATACATTTTTAATTCCATAACTTTCCTCCGGTTCTCCTTCATCTTCTAATTTATCTAAATTTTCATTGATGTAGCTTGTTAAATCCTCTTTTAATTCATCAACATTTCCATTTAATTTAATAATTACAGCCTTGAATGCATCTTCTTCTAAAGCACTTAATAATAAATGTTCAGGTGTAACATATTCATTTTTATTATTTTTTGCTGTGCTATAGGCTCTATACAAAATATCTCTTACCACTTTACTTATATCCATTTTAATCCTCCTCTACTGTAAGCTTAAAGGGAAATCCCTCTTCTCTTGCCATTGAAATAGCTTTATTAGTTTTTGTAACAGCTATATCATAAGTATATACTCCTGCTATCCCCTTACCTCTTTTATGGACTTCCATCATAATCTTATTAGCCTCTTCAAAGCTTTTATTAAAGATAATATTTAAAATAGCAACTACAAATTCCATAGTTGTAAAATCGTCATTATACATAATAACCTTATATTTTTTGGGCTCTTTAGTTTTAATATGTGTTCTTTCTATTACTTTTGAATTAGTTTCCAAAATAACTCCTCCATTTTCACTTTTGATTCTATAATGAAGAAAAATATTCTTATTTGATATTCATTATATATTATATTGTATTTAGTTGCAAAATACTATAACTTGATATGTACCATTATTATATTTTTATGTAACTAATAAGTTAATAATCATATACTATAAT
>NZ_JBNPON010000126.1:0-2674 GCF_050315195.1 Clostridium sp. SGI.024
TATGTTGAGAAGTGTTGCAGAAGTATCAGTTTTAACTGGTTTAAGCAAAGTTAGTATATATAATAAAATTAAGTTAAAAGAGATGGAACAATATGTAGTCAAGAATAAAGGAATTACCTATGTTTCAGATGAAGGAATTACTTTAATTAAAGAAGGTTTAAACTTAAAAGAAGATACTTTAAACTCTTTAAACGATAGCTTAAAAGTAAATGAAGATGAAATTGCTATAAGTATTGAAAATAAAGAACTTGAAGAGTTTAAAGTAGAGTTAAAAGAGTTAAATAAAGACTATTTAAATAGTTTAAAGTCTGAAAATGAAGTTTTAAAAAAGCAATTAGATGAAAAAGATAAGCAAATAGCAGAATTACATAAGCTAATAGAAAATAGCCAGATCCTTTTAAAAGAAGAACAGAAGAAATTAGATAAGCAGCTATACTTAGAAGAGCATTTTGAAGAAGTTGATATTAAGCTCCAAGATCTTAAAGAGAAAATGGAGCAAAGAAGAAATGATAAAAAAAGTTTTTTAAAATTTTTTTCAAAATGAGGTTTACAAATTTAATAGAAAATGACTTTATTATTTTAAGGGGGCACGTGCCCCTTTTTTAATAGAAATTAATTCAATAATTAAATTGTGAAAAAAGTTTATTCATAATTTAATTATTGAATAAGCAGTAGATTTATAAATTAATTATTGAAAATATTTTATGTTTAAAGGGGGCATATGCCCCTTAATTTTGAAAGATAGCAAGCATAGTGAGTGTCTACACACATCACTTAAATAAAATTTTTTTAGGGCAAAAAAAAGAAGAATAAATGTGGAATAAATAAATTAATCCTTTTATCAATAAAAGTAGGTGTTCCTGGGGAACACTTTTTATAAAATTTCATCTAAAAAAATATTTTTAAATAAAAATTTTTTCACTTCAAGGGGGCATATGCCCCTTTTTATTTTATGAAAAGTTACCAGCTAATAAATTATAAAATATTTACCTTTGTAATTTCCAGTTATAAATATTTTATAAATCTACTTAGAAAAAATAATAATGAAGCAGCAGCTAAATTTATTACAGTAACTTTAACAATATAGTTGAGGATATAAAAGAAAAATAATTTTAAATGTTAGTTAGTTATTTAGTTAGTTATTAGGGTATTAATTAATTTTTACGGTTTAATAATTAATATATATAAATTCATAAATTAATTATTGAATAAACAAAAATAGTATGTTACAATGGATTCATAAATTAAATTATGAATGGAGTAATAGTATGGGTGAAGTGCAAAGATTAAAAGAACAAAATGAACGTCTTTTAAAAGATATAAAAGACTTGGAGGAACAATTACGTAGATCAGCTTATTATAAAGAAGGTCATTTTGTTATAGAAGCAGTTGAAAGAGGGCATAAGATAGAAAAGTTAGAGAAGGAAATTAAAATATTAAAAAATGAAATTCAAAAATTAAAAGATGAAAATAAATTATTAAGAAGCAATAAAGGAGTAAAAGGATCAACAGAGTTAAAAATTCATAATGAACGTGGTGCTGGAAGAAAATCAAGATTTACGGATCAAGAAAAAGAAACTATGAAACTTTATCGTATTCAAGGTAAAACCATTAAAGAAATAGCTGAAATGTATTCTTGTTCAGTTGGATTAGTTCATAAATTAATTAGTGAAGATAAAAGGGATTTATAAATTACTCTATAAAAATAATTCAATAATTAATTATTGAATTTACTGTTAATTAGTATTCTTAAGAATGGATTTTCACTCCCTTTTTTAAAGGGGCAGGATAAGGACGGTGCAACCTAAAGGCACAAATTCAAGGCAAAGCCTTGAAAATAACACATTTATATAGTGGTGCAAACTATTGATTTATTTATAATATGTGATGTAAAATTAATATAAAATATAAGATATTTACTTAAAATACTGTATTTAAGGGTGGTGCATTATGACAAAAAGAATATCTATAACATTTACTGATGAACAAGCAGAAGTTATTGAAAAAATATCTAAACGAGAAGGAAGATCCTTTGCCGATACTGTAAGAAGCTTATGTGATGAAGCCATAAAACTTCAAGCTTCAAATGACAATATAGATTTAATTACTGGAATTATTGATGAAAGATTAAGTGCTATATTAAAACCACATGTTGAAAGATTAGCCTCATTATCAGCTAAGGGTGCTATAATGAGTGCAACATCAACCTTTTTAAATGCGCAAGCACTTTCTGACTTTGTACCAAAAGAAAGAAGAAAAGACTTTGTAGAATCTTATGAGAAAGCAAAACTAAAAGGAATTGCTTATGTTAAAAATAGAGTATATGATAAAGAAGAATAAAAAGAGAAGATTGCTATAAATAGCTCTAAAATCAATTTTAAGAGCCTTAACATAATAAAGGTATAAAATTATTGGCGATAGTTTTAAAATTGAAAATAGGGGCAATTTCACGACTTGTATTATAAAAATTATGATATAATATCATTGTGCACATTGGTCGCTACTCCCAAATGGCGAGGTATAAAAAGGGAGTTGGTACTACTCAATGCCAACTGAAAATGAGTGTAGCAACCGAGCAACTGCTACTGAAAAGGTATATGCTTAGGCTATGATTACCGTAAAGCTCGGAGTTTAATTTTAGGGCATATGCCCCATTTTGAAAGATAGAAAAAAA
>NZ_JBNPON010000127.1:0-2567 GCF_050315195.1 Clostridium sp. SGI.024
TGTATTTTATACATAATTTTTTTGCACTCTATTAATTAAAAACCTTTCCACCAAATTTTGTAATTTGCTAATTTAAGGTATCTAGCCAAGCTTTAGTTTCTTTAACTCTATAAGAGTTTCCATTCATATTAACCACATAAGATTTATGGGTTAATCTATCAGTCATCGCAGCAGTCATAACCGGATCACCAAATATTTCTCCCCATCTATCAAAGGATAGATTTGTTGTTATAATTGTTGATTTTTGCCCAGCTCTTAATGATATATGGGTAAATAGTAGTTCCGCCCCCTCCTTATCGGCAGAAATATATCCAAACTCATCTAATATTACTAAATCATATTTAGATAACTTACTTTGATAAGCTCGGAGGCTTTTATTTGATTTTAATTCTTTCAATTGTGTAATAAAAAGTGGTACAGTTGTAAATAATACTTTATATCCATCTAAACAAGCTTTAATACCGAGTGCGATAGCTATATGAGTTTTGCCTGTTCCACAGTTGCCGGATAATATTACATTTTGACCATCTTTAATAAATTTCAAGCTACTTAAATGTTTTAACTTTAATTGTGCATCAGAAGGTAAATCTTTAATTGAAATATCTTCAAGGTATTTTTTATAAGGAAAATTAGCAATTCTAATTCTACTTTGAGTTAGATTATACTTTCGAATATCACATTCTTTTTGAAGAAGTCTATATAAGAATTCATCATAACTAAAGTTATTTGCGGTAGCATCTTCAATTGCTACATCTATATCACTTTTAATGACACTAAGTTTCATTTCTTCAGCATAATTTTTTATCTCTTTTATAAATGAGCTTCTAGCTTCCATTTATCTTTACTCCTTTGTATAGTTCTTTAGTAACTAATTATATGTATAAAAATTTATTTTTGTATTTATATTAAAGAAAATTATTAAATTCATTTAGCATATTTATAGAATTAGTAATTATTTCATCGTTATAATCTTCAAGATATATAATATTAGAATCATTTTTTCTAGAACAAATAAATTCAATCTTATCAACGCTTATGTTAGTTGGACAAACTTCAATTAACTTATTTAGTGCATTATCTATAGTATCAAGACCGTAAGTGCCAACTAATTCAATTAATTTAACAAAATCCTTATCATTATTTTTAAAATACTGAGTATATATTTTTTTTAATATATCATCCATCTGCTTAAAAGCAGTACTACTTACTAAAGCTCTAGGTTTTCTAAATAGTGTTCTAGCATAATGCTGTATATCTATTTTCCATAATCCCATTCCATAAATTTTATTATGGCGAGCGATTTCTTCATTATTATAAAATATTATAATTTTTGTAGTATATATCTTACATCGGACCATTGCCCCAACATGAATATCAGGTACAGAATAATAGCATGAATCAACTATTATTGTTGAGTACTTACTTACTCTTAAATCGGCAATGCTTGCCGTTTCGTATAAAGGCATATCAGGTAATAAATACTCACGTTCTTCTTCTAATAACTCTAGTGGTGATTTATTAATTCTAGAAAGCAGCTTTGAATTTAATTTCTTTAGCACTTCATCAAGATGAATATTGGCTTCGGTAAGTGTGTTAAACACACGAGCATCTGAAAATGCTTTTCTTCTTATATATTCAACACTTCTTTCAACATGACCTTTTTCATTTCCCCTGTAAGCATTACAGAATCTATAATCGAACTTATAATATAAAGAAAGTTTAAGTAATGCTTCTGTAGGCTCTTTCTCTTTTAATCCAACAAATTTTGAAACTGCAACCCTAGTATTATCATATACAACAGTTCTATGATTACCTTTAATAGATTTAAAGAATTGTGCATGGGCTTCTAGAAAGCAGGCTGTATTTTGTTTTGGGAATAATCTTGCCCATCTAAAATTACCATATGCCGTAGTAAATATAGCAAGTTGAAATTCCTTTATAACATCATTAGGCATATTTATTTTTACAACTCCAAAATCAAATTCAACTATGTCTCCTGGAGAATATTCTTGCCTTATATAGGCTTCGCGACGTTTTCTTTCAATGGAATTAACAGCATTAATAACCGATGCGTAGCTAACATTAAAGCCTTCATCAATCAAAGTTTCATACATATCAATTTTCTTTTTTTGTTGCTTAGATAGGCCAGTTAATCTCTTTTGCTCATTCTCTTTTAAGAAGTATTTTATTCTATCTATGACTTCATTAGTTAAAGCTCTTTTTTTCCTTGGAGAAGGAGTATACTTAGGTTTAGAAGTAATAGCATCTATAATATTAGTTTTATCTTCTTCTGTGAGATTCTCATTAAATTCTGATAGCTTTTCTTCATAATCCCTAATATATTTTCGAATAGTTTCTCTAGAAACCCCTGTTTCTTTACTAATTTGTCTTTGAGATCTACCATCTCTAATATACATTAAAATTATTTCTTTTTTCTTGTTCAAATGAATCACCTTCCGCACTTCCTTTTATACCTAATATTATTACCAAATATTATGTGTATAAAAGTATTGGAAAATACTAGCGGACAGTTTTTAAATTATTTTCTGGAACAATAACAGTTTGTG
>NZ_JBNPON010000128.1:0-2520 GCF_050315195.1 Clostridium sp. SGI.024
ATCAAGTTCTGATCCAGAGTACCACGAGACACGTGAAACCTTGTGGGAAGCAGGGAGGACCACCTCCCAAGGCTAAATACTACCTGATGACCGATAGTGAAGAAGTACCGTGAGGGAAAGGTGAAAAGAACCCCGGGAGGGGAGTGAAATAGAACCTGAAACCGTGTGCCTACAACCGGTCAAAGCCCCTTATGAGGGTGATGACGTGCTTTTTGTAGAACGAGCCAACGAGTTACGGTATGTAGCAAGGTTAAGTACTTAAGGTACGGAGCCGAAGGGAAACCGAGTCTTAATAGGGCGACTAGTTGCATGCCGTAGACCCGAAACCGGGTGACCTATCCATGGCCAGGTTGAAGCGGGGGTAAAACCCCGTGGAGGACCGAACCACGTTGCTGTTGAAAAAGCATGGGATGAGCTGTGGATAGCGGAGAAATTCCAATCGAACTCGGAGATAGCTGGTTCTCCTCGAAATAGCTTTAGGGCTAGCGTCGGATATGAGTAATGGAGGTAGAGCACTGAATGGGCTAGGGGGCATATCGCTTACCGAACCTTATCAAACTCCGAATGCCATATACTATTAGTCCGGCAGTCAGACTACGAATGATAAGATCCGTGGTCAAAAGGGAAAAAGCCCAGATCGTCAGCTAAGGTCCCAAAGTGTAAGTTAAGTGGTAAAGGATGTGGGATTTCTAAGACAACTAGGATGTTGGCTTAGAAGCAGCCACTCATTTAAAGAGTGCGTAATAGCTCACTAGTCGAGAGATCCTGCGCCGAAAATGTCCGGGGCTCAAACTTACCACCGAAGCTACGGGCTCAAGTTTACTTGAGCGGTAGAGGAGCGTCGTAATCGGGCTGAAGTCGTACCGTAAGGAGCGGTGGACTGATTACGAGTGAGAATGTTGGCATTAGTAGCGAGATGTAAGTGAGAATCTTACAGGCCGAAAATCTAAGGTTTCCTGGGGAAGGCTCGTCCGCCCAGGGTTAGTCGGGACCTAAGCCGAGGCCGAAAGGCGTAGGTGATGGACAATTGGTTGATATTCCAATACCACTATTATCGTTATTATCGATGGTGTGACGGAGAAGGATAGGATGTGCTAGCGATTGGAAATGCTAGTCTAAGCATTTAGGGAGTTAAGATAGGCAAATCCGTCTTAACAATCCTGAGGTGTGATGGGGAAGGCCATTAAGGCTGAAGTATCTGATTCCCTGCTTCCAAGAAAAGCATCTAGAGAGAGAAGTAGTGCCCGTACCGCAAACCGACACAGGTAGATGAGGAGAGAATCCTAAGGCCATCGGAAGAATTGCAGTTAAGGAACTAGGCAAATTGACCCCGTAAGTTAGCGAGAAGGGGTGCCTGCGAGAGCAGGCCGCAGAGAATAGGCCCAAGCAACTGTTTAGCAAAAACACAGGTCTCTGCTAAAGCGTAAGCTGATGTATAGGGGCTGACGCCTGCCCGGTGCTGGAAGGTTAAGGGGAACACTTAGCGCAAGCGAAGGTGTGAACTTAAGCCCCAGTAAACGGCGGCCGTAACTATAACGGTCCTAAGGTAGCGAAATTCCTTGTCAGGTAAGTTCTGACCCGCACGAATGGCGTAATGACTTGGGCACTGTCTCAACTGCAAATCCGGCGAAGTTGTAGTGCGAGTGAAGATGCTCGCTACCCGCGATTGGACGGAAAGACCCCGTAGAGCTTTACTGTAGCTTAGCATTGAGTTTCGATATTGTCTGTACAGGATAGGTGGGAGACTGAGAAGCTAGGGCGTCAGCCTTAGTGGAGTCAACCTTGGGATACCACCCTGATAGTATTGGGATTCTAACTGGACGCCATGAATCTGGTGACAGGACATTGTTAGGTGGGCAGTTTGACTGGGGCGGTCGCCTCCTAAAATGTAACGGAGGCGCCCAAAGGTTCCCTCAGAACGGTCGGAAATCGTTCGTAGAGTGCAAAGGCAGAAGGGAGCCTGACTGCGACACCCACAAGTGGAGCAGGGACGAAAGTCGGGCTTAGTGATCCGGTGGTACCTCGTGGGAGGGCCATCGCTCAACGGATAAAAGCTACCTCGGGGATAACAGGCTGATCTCCCCCAAGAGTCCACATCGACGGGGAGGTTTGGCACCTCGATGTCGGCTCGTCGCATCCTGGGGCTGTAGTAGGTCCCAAGGGTTGGGCTGTTCGCCCATTAAAGCGGCACGCGAGCTGGGTTCAGAACGTCGTGAGACAGTTCGGTCCCTATCCGTCGCGGGCGTAGGAAATTTGAGAGGAGCTGTCCTTAGTACGAGAGGACCGGGATGGACTGACCTCTGGTGCACCAGTTGTTCCGCCAGGAGCATGGCTGGGTAGCTAAGTCGGGAAGGGATAAACGCTGAAGGCATCTAAGCGTGAAGCCCCCCTCAAGATGAGATTTCCCATAGCATAAGCTAGTAAGACCCCTTGAAGAACACAAGGTTGATAGGTCAGAGGTGTAAGTGTGGTAACATATTTAGCTGACTGATACTAATAGGTCGAGGGCTTGACCAATAA
>NZ_JBNPON010000129.1:0-2306 GCF_050315195.1 Clostridium sp. SGI.024
AGGAGATTTTCACTAATCTCCTTTTTTTATTCTACATACTCAAAATCCTCTTTATAGGTATCTAACGCTTTTAATTCCATACTTTCTGGAACTAAAATTTCCTTTCTTTTCTTATAAAATTCATCTTCATTTAAAGGACCATATACTTCATCTTTTTCAATATCTATAATCCAAAATTCATATTCTTCCTCTGGAATTGATTCAATATACTCTTCTTTTTCTTTATAATTATCTAATTCCATTCCATCTATTTTATATGTAGGTATTGATCTTGCAATAATATACTCATCATTATAATCAAGTTCTATTACTTTCCCACTAGTCTTTGTAATAAGACCACCATCTCCATCTGGCATTCTTATTACAACTTTATTCGGATTAATTTTCCATAGCTCATAATTATTTGTTAGTTTCATTTTATAATCTGATTTTGGTGTTGCCACAACACATCCATGAATATTAGCTATTAATATAATACTAATCAAACATTTAATTATTTTTCTCACAAAAACACCTCCTAAATACATTTTTTATTATATCACATTAAATAATTTTATTCCATTTTTTGAATTTTATGGTTTACTTTTTCCTTGAAAAACACCTTTTTATACTATAGAAAATCACTAATGGTTAGAGGGAGGTTTTTTATGAGTAAACACTTAATTGAAAATTCTAATAATGAAGATGAATATTTTTTAGAAATTTTATATAAACTAAAATCTAAAATCGATTATTTAAGCTATAAATTAAATTATCCAGAAGCCAATACCGATCTTATAATTTCACTTTTAAAAACATTTAGAAATTTGGATGAATCTAAGTTTAATACCCAAACAGACCTATTAAACTATTTAAAAAGATGTCTAGATAATAGCTCTATAAAACTATATTACTCTCAAAAAAAATATACTGATACGTTTACTTTTTGTTCTGAATTTGAAAGTTTAGCAAATAAAAATTCAAATTTTAACGACCTAGAATTTTCGGATGTTTTTTTCGAATCCCTATTGTCTGATCTAAGTCCCAAAGAAAAAAGTATAATTTCAAAAAAATTCAAACTCCAATTATCAGATTCAGAAATAGCTAAACAAAACTCTGTTTCAAGGCAAGCTATTAATAAGTCTAAAAAAATAGCCTTACAAAAATTAAAGAAAAATTTAATATTTTAATATATTGATTTACATATAAAAATAAATAATAAAGGAGGTTTACATTATGATTCAAAAATTAATAAATCAAGATAAATACAATATAAAATGTCCATATAATATGAACCCTATTGGTATATGCATTCATAATACTGCTAATGATGCAAGTGCACAACATGAAATAGATTATATGTTATCTAATGATAATGAAGTATCCTTTCATATAGCAATTGATGATTTAGAAGCAATACAAGCTATTCCATTTAACAGAAATACATGGCATGCCGGTGACGGCGAAAACGGGCTCGGTAATAGAAATTATATTTCAATAGAAATTTGCTACAGTAAATCTGGAGGAGAAAAATTTATAAATGCTGAAAAATTAGCTATAAAAGAAATAGCTTTATTATTAAAAGAATTCAACTGGTCTATAAATGAAATTAAAAAACATCAAGATTTCTCAGGTAAATATTGCCCACACAGATCGTTGGAACTAGGTTGGGATAGATTCTTAAATTTAATTCAAAATGAATTAAGTAGAATAAACTCATCAAATAACAATTCTTCTTCAGAAACTAATTATTCTAATGATAAAGAATTAAAAAGATATCCAGAACATGGTAAATGCACAATAACAGTTGATTCTATTGACTTTAGAAGCAAGCCATATATAGGAAATGATAATCCTATTCAAGGTCAATATTATAGAGATGAGTTTGTTTACTATGATTTAGTTGTCATTACAGAATATTATGTCTGGATAAGTTGCATAGGAGCTTCTGGGACAAGAAGATACATGCCTATAACTGATAGAAAAACCGCAACTAAGTTGGCATATTGTACTTAAAAATCACCACTAATTTAAACTTAAATTTACATCTTAATAAAAACATATTTAGTAAATGAACTTTATGGTTTTTTATATTTTTTAAGAGCACCTAACATGCAATCTTCGTTTAAAGCACTTATTTCGCTAAATAGAATTTTCACGAAGAAATTAAAAAATACGATTTTAAGCCATTTGTAGGCTATTGAAAATCAAAAAAATCATAGTTTTTAGTTTACTATAAATAAACTTCTATGAAAAAAGGTACTATTTCGCAATGATAGTTACGAAATAGTACCTTTTCCAATTTTAAAAAGGGGCATATGCCCCTT
>NZ_JBNPON010000130.1:0-2243 GCF_050315195.1 Clostridium sp. SGI.024
GTATCTCCAAAATCATCTGAGTAAATAACGTAATTACCTAATTTTACAGTATCCTTACCTGAACCAACTAAAAGTGCTGCATATATTCTATAATATTCTCCAACTTTAACATATCTTGATTGCATTATTCTTCCAGAGGTCACAAATAATCTTGTCCAATTAGTATTTAAATCATATATTTTACTAGTTATATCTTCTGGTTTACTAAAACTCTCTCCTCCATTATCTGAAGTAAACTTAACTACTTTAAGAGGATTATCTCTATCAGCTATAATACTTTTATTATTATGCCAAAAAGCTTTACTTCCTGCTGCAGCAAGTATTAATACTTTATCTGATTCACGATCTGCTACTATAGCTGAATCTCCATATCCAAAAGTAGATGTGCTAAGACCTTGAGTTATATTTCTTTCACTAGACCAAGTAGCTCCATTATCTGTTGATGTCTTAACTAAAAGATCTATTTGATGGTTACCTAAGTCACCAGCTCCATTATATCTTAAGTCACTTACAGCTATTAATTTTCCATCGTTTGCAGTTGCAATAGCTGGTATTCTATAAATTTTACTTCTTGATGTAGTTTCCCATAGTGTTGTACTATTGAAAGGTCTTGCATAGGAAGAATTTACTACTTCTTCTAATCTTAAAACTAGTGCATTATCTTTATTATTTGTAAAAGTTACATATGTACCATTTTCTCCATATCTTAAGTATTTATTATTTACCTTTGATTTAAGATAATATCCATTTGCTGCTTTTTCAAATTCAAATAGTCCCTTACTAGGTGCATTAGTAGTTTTATCTGAAACTAAGTAAGATATATTATTTAAATTTGTACCATCTCCTATAAAATAGTAACCTCTTCCTACATTTTTAACATAAAAGCTTCCATCTGCTTGTACATCAAATTTCCAAACAAAATTTTTATTTCCTGATGCATAAGTTGTTTTTCTTATCCAACCAGTATTTACTCCACCATCATCAAATAATGCAGTAGAATCACTTGAATTATACATAATATAATTTTTTGATGAATCAATACTTTCTGCTCCTGGTGTTTCTTCTATTTTCCAAACACCAGCTTTATTTGCATTATCTGTGTAAGTTACATAAAATCTATCTATTCCATAAGTTAAATACTTATTATTTACTGTAGATTTTATAAGATATCCACCTGTAACTTTTTCTAGCTCATATAATCCCTTAGTTTCTACATCATTTGCTACACCTGTAACTACATATTCTAAATACTGTGATTTATTAATAATTCTAGATGTGCCAGTAAGATAAGAATTATTTGTGATATCCTTTACATAAAACTTATCGCCACTTTTCTCAAACTTCCAATTAAACTTTTTATTAAAATCTAAATATTTATCTTGCTTTATCCATCCATCATTTACTCCGCCACTATTATACAATGCAACCTTCTCATTTTCAGCATGAATAATATAAGTTTTTGATTCATCAATAGCAGTTACATCATCTATTGCTGCTGCATTGACCTTTGAAAAACCAAGTGTAGTAATTAAAAATGTAAGTAACAATAACGACACAATTTTCTGAAAATTAATTTTGTTCATAAAAAATTCCTCCTTTAGTAAAATATAATTACAATTTGTTAATCTATATATTTATAAAAATAATTTTAAATTAAGATTTAAATCAAGTGAATTTTCATGGGTTATTTAATTAGGATTAATCTACTGAAAATACTTTTTGTATTTAATAAGATAAGTAAATAAAATAATTGATTTAAACGTTTACTTAATTGCGAAATTTATACCTTCATATATTCTTATTTTTATAAATAATTATCCTAACAAATTAATTATTTATATTTAAGCAACATAAGCATTATTATATTTTGATTTTTTACTTTCCTTATAAAGTAATGCTTAAATAATATTTTATAATAGCAAAATGTCGCTTTGTTTTATTTTAATATTTATTAAAACAAATTTCAACAATTTTATGAATATTTCGTTATATTTTTTAGCTGATATTTTAATATATTATTGTAACTATTAAAATATTAGCTAAAAATAAAATTTTAACTCCAAGTAGAAAGTAATATGGTTCTACTTGGAGTTTATTTTATCTTTTTAAGTTTTTAATTTACTTCTTTTTAATTTTCTTGAGGTAATACATTATTTTGCCAAGTTAGCTTTTCTTTATCTTTATTAAATACAGTATTTACAGCATTTAACTGTTCTTGTGTATCTACAACATAAGGACTAGCC
>NZ_JBNPON010000131.1:0-2151 GCF_050315195.1 Clostridium sp. SGI.024
TAAAATAGAAGTTATAATCCTTTAATAATATTAATAAAGTTTTCTCTATCCTCTTCATTTTCAAATAAATTAAACCAATCACATACTTCAACTGCAAAGTCTATAAAAGCAGCTCCCTGTGCAGTTATAATGTTTCCGTCTCTAACAACTCTATCTAAAACAAAGTTATTTCTTGGAAATGGGTCTTCTTCTCCATATCTTAATACATATTCTTCATCCCATTCAACTATAGGAGTGGTATATTTTGCATCATTAAGTACTCCAGCCTTTGCTAAGGCTAATGTACCGGCACCACATATTCCTCCTATTAACTTTCCTTTTGAATTTAAATCATTAATTAAGTCTATAAATTCTTCTTTTATTTCTTTAAACCATCCCCCAGAAATTATTAAGCCTTCAACATCATCAGTTAAAATATCACTAATTACTTTTTCAGGCTTATATATAAATCCTGATCTTCCTTTAATTAGCTTATCATTATATGCAATTGGAATAACTTCTTTTCCAGCATCTGCACATAATAAGTGGCTAATTAAAGTTGTTTCATAATCTGTCATCCCATCAAAAATAAAAACTAATACCTTACCCATTTTATACCCTCTTTTCAATATTTTTATCATAAAATCTAGCGAATTATTATAATATAATTATACCACCTTGCTTAATTAATATTTACAACTAAAAGGAGCCTAATTTCTTGAATTAGGCTCCTTAATTGGCAATTATCTTACTAAACTTCTTATCTTTCTACTATTTCATTTTTTTCTATTATATTCTTAAATTGTGACAAATATCCTTAATGGTAAACTACTATTTCTTTTTAGATATAGCTTCCCTTATTTTGATTTTAAATTTTTCTTCATTTCCATCAAAAATAATCAGGCTTATTCCCATTTCCATTGCCCTATACTTAACAGCTGTTTTAATTGGATCCTTTGTAGCTACTAAAATTTTATATACATTTTTTCCTCCTATTTTATTACTATAGACATCTAATTCGTTTAAGGAGTTTTCATTGTATTTATCGCTATCCTTACAAGAAATACAAATAGCAACAGAATCCTTCACCGCAACTACATCTAATTCATTTCTAACAATCTTACTTTTATCATTCCATAAAAACATAACTCCACTTCTTACTTCATCTATCTCTTTAATTTCATTAATTATATTATTGGTTGCTACTTCTAGCCAAGTTCCACTTTTGAATATAAATGACTTTAGATATTCCTTCTTAAAATAAACCTTTATTTCTTTTTCTTCAGTAGTATAATCTATTCCCCCAATTCTTTTTAAGTATATAAGAATTTTACTCAAAATTACTTTTTCGTCTTTGCTTAATAAATTTAAATTTATCTTTATAACATTAGAATCTTCTGCATAATGAATAAAAATATTAGAATCATATAGTTTTTGTTTATACTTATGCCAAATTTCTAAATTCTTATAAATTGCTTTAGTTAATAATATCAAATCTTTTTTATTAGCTAATTCTGTTGAATCATTTATTACTTCTCCACCACTAGCCTTTATAATTTTATCTAACTCTAAATCTTCAAATTCTTCCCTTATTATTTCTACCTTATTATCAAATAAATATAATTTTTTATTTTTTATATCTATATATATAGCTTTTATAGAATTATCCTTGCATATATTAAACATTTCTAATGAGTTTATTCTGCTTCCACCTGTTAAATTAACTATTAAAGATTTATTTTTATTATCAAGTATGATTTTTCTTAATCCATTTATATCTCCTTCTATTACTATTAATTCTTGAAGGGTTGTATTTGGAAGATATGTTGTGTAGTAATTTTTTAATGATTTTAGAAAGGATTCATCTTCTTTTTTATATATAAATATTACTTTCTTTGGATTAAATCTTTTTGTTGCAAGTATATTAAATTCATTATGTTCATCTACTTGGGTTATTAAAATATCTATGTTCATATAATTCTTCCTTCTTAATAAATAAATATATTTTTAATTTGTCCCAATATATATAAATTTATCCTATTTATTAAAAATGATTTTTTTATATGTAAAAGCAGAAGGCAAAAAGTTCTATTAATTTCTTCATTAATTTCACTATATAAGTCAATCTGCCAACATAATTCCAACAATTATCCTCAAAAAAATTTTTTATAA
>NZ_JBNPON010000132.1:0-2041 GCF_050315195.1 Clostridium sp. SGI.024
ATAGCTATTAGGAAGGAGGATTTATGGAAAATAGTGAATTAATATTAAATTATGAAAAAGAATTATTAAAGCCAGAGATTAGAAAATCGCCTGAAAAGTTAAAAGAACTATTATCAGAAGACTTTATTGAATACTGTAGTAGTGGAGTTATTTATAACTATAATGCGGATGATACTTGGTATGAAGATAATGTATCCTTTCAGTTAAAGGATTTTAATTCAAGGGAATTATCAAAGGATTGTATATTAGCAACATATAAAATAGATAAAATCTATCATAAAGATAATATAATAAAAAGTTCAATTAGAAGTTCTATATGGAAACTATATGATGGTAAGTGGAAAATGCTATTTCATCAAGGAACCTTAATTACATAAATAATTATATTAATATATAAGGGGGAATGAGAAATTGAATAAAAGAATAAAAAACATTATAGTTATATCATTTTTTAGCGTTCTATTATTTAGTATAATCGGATGCTCACAAATCACATATAACACATCAAAGAAAACTACATCAATTGAAGTGCAATGTGAAGAGATTTCACCAAATGGAAAGTATAAAGCTATTTCATATATATTCACTGATGGAGGGGCTACTGTAACATTTAGGAGAGGAATATCTATAATTGATGCAAATGAAGAAAAGGTTGGGGAATTTTTAAAAGAGAATGAACCTAATATATATTTGAACAACAATTCAAGTAATGAAGCTATTGATATTCAATGGGAAGATAATGAAACTCTAAAAGTTAACTTCACTAATGTAAAAGAAAATGAAAGCTATACTCGTTTAAAAGTTGAGATATTTAAAGGTATAAAAATAGAGTATAACTATTAAACAAAAATATATAATTGAATTGTAAGTTTGCTGTAATTAACATGTAGTAAGGTGTAATAAAGATGGCGCAAATAAATATAAGGGAAATAGAAACAAGTGATTATAATGATATATACTTATTGAACCAAGAATTAGGATATTTATTCTCTATAGAAAAAGTTAAAGATAGAATTTCATATATAACAGAAAATACAAAAGATGTTATTTTAGTAGTAGAGAAAGATAATGAAGTAATTGGTTATATTCATGGAAGTCCATATGAGTTACTTTACAATGATTCATTAATAAATATATTAGGATTTGTGGTGAAAGGTGATTATAGAAATACTGGTGTTGGAAATGAATTAATAAATAGCCTTGAAGATTGGGCAAAAGAAAATGGATATAGTGGAATAAGACTAGTATCTGGATATGAGAGAACAGATGCACATAGATTTTATGAAAAACATGGCTATATTAATAAAAAAGATCAAAGGAATTTCATTAAGCCAATATATAAATAAGAATTAATAAAGGAGAATATATGAAGAAATTTCTAAAAAGTATGTTTTTAATTTTATTTATATCTTCATCATTCTTAGTAGGATGCAGTAATAGAGAAATTAAAAATAAAACTGAAAGTGATATTGAATCAAATGTAGAAAAAAGTTCTGATTCAATAAATAAAGAAGAGGCAATATCTTCTGAAGATAAGAAAGAATCTGAAACTAACCAATCAAATGATAATTCTAAGAGAGATAGTAATATAAAATCGTCATTAAATGAAAGCAATTCTGATTCAAAGAAGAATATGTATTTAGAAAAATTAAATGAATTAGAAACTAAATTGGATTTAGAATTAAAAGATAAATATGCTAGTCCTAAAACTAAAGATATGACTGAAGCAGCTAGTGAAGAGTTTGTTCAATGGGATAATATGTTAAATGAAATATATTCTAAATTAGAAGAAGAACTTTCAAAAGAGGATATGAATAAATTAAGAGACGAAGAACTAGATTGGATTAATAATAAGGATTTGAAAAGTAAAGAAGCTAGAGATAAATATAAAGGAGGTAGCATAGCACCATATATGGAGTTAAGTAGCTTAATTGATAGTACTAAAAAGAGATGTTATGAATTAGTCAATAAATATATTAAGTAGTATAATTTTGGAGACAATTATAAACTTATAAAATTGTTAGTTATTGAATTATAAATA
>NZ_JBNPON010000133.1:0-2040 GCF_050315195.1 Clostridium sp. SGI.024
GGGGTGTATGTATGTACGTTTATAGAAAACATTTGAGGGCATCATTTTTAAATTACATTTTAGGAATGATTATATTTTTAAGTATTGGACTTTTAAGTGGATTTGCTGCAATATTATCAAGAAAAGCAAAATTTGAAATGATAGATTTTTTCATTTTAATAATTGTAGCTATAGTAATATTTACATTTATACTAATTGAATTTATTTTATTATACTTTTTATTTTTAAGAAGATTTAAGTATATTAATGTTACTTTAGAAGAGGATGCTATTATTTATAATAATAGTAAGAAGAAAATAGTAATACCATATGATGAAATTATAGAAATAAAATATCCGTCCATTAGATATATGGGGGGATGGATGAAAATTAAACATACTAATGGAAAAATTCGATTAACTGTTGTACTTGAGAATATAGGAGATTTTATGTATCGTTTAAAAGAAATTTTAGACGAAGGTGGAAAAAGTAATGCTATTACAGTTTCTACTTTGTTAAGTATAATTTTAATGATTTTTATAAGATAAAAGATATTGTAATAATTTTAATTTTATTTCAAAAGATATAATATACTATAAAATATCTGGAGAAATAAAACATGAGAATATTAATTAAAAATAAGAAAATAAAAGTATTATTAGTTATATTAATCTTAGTTGTAGTCGGTATAATTAGTAACAATAACTTTACTTTAGCAGGAGAGAAGAATAATAACTATAATAGAGAATTAGCCAGAGAATATGCTATTAAATGGGCAATATCTTCCAATAAGCAATATTATAATTATATAAATGATGGAGGAGATTGCACTAATTTTGTATCACAGGTTTTAAGAGCTGGTGGTATGGATTTTATAGGTTCTAGAAAAAATGCCACAAGTATTGATTCATGGTTTTATTATTCTTCTGATTTACCAAATAGAACTTCTACATGGACTTCAGCTAATGCCTTTAATTTACATTTTGGAAAATCGGGAAAAAGAGTATATAAATATAGAAAATATAGCATTGAAGAAGCTTTGAAAAATTGGGATGAAATTTATTCAAGTATCTATATAGGAGATATTATTCAATATACAAGGCCTAATAATATAGCCTTTCATTCACAGGCAATTACTGATTTATTAGATAATAAAACTATATATTTTAGTCAGCATTCAAATACAATAGAGAATTTTTATAAAAATGGCAATTTAAAATACTATTTGTTAGGTAAACCAAATGATTATAATTTATTAATTTATAATATTAAGGAAGAAAAAAGTGTAAATAATAATATGAGGAATAAGCCAATAACAACTGAAAAGAATTATAATAAAGAGCTAAAGGAAGCATTAAAAATAATTAAGTTAAGTATAGAAGACACTAGATTTGATAATAAGGGTTATAGAAATATAGAAACTGAGGAATTTATAAATAAAATGGAAAAGAAATTAACAGAAGTTGAATTACAAATGGATAAGCGTTCTAAAAAATCTAAGGAATTATTAGAAATATTATTAGATAGAAGTAATATATAAAAAATAAATTTTATATTTTTAGAATATAAAATGATAAAATTGATAAGAATAAAAATGACCCAAAAGGGTTACGTAGGTTTCTTTGCCGGTAGTTATAAGCTGCCGGTATTTTTTTAAAATATATTTAAATTTCTATGGATTTCTGGAATAAAATATGATATTATAGAAAAGTAGTCAATTTGACTAAAAAATAATTACTTTAAAGATTTTTGATAGATAATGATATTCTCCGTTATAGAGATTAATATTACTATAATAGTCTTTAAAATGGAGGGTTTATAAATGGAAGATAAGAAGATAATATGTAAAGATTGTGGATCAGAATTCGTATTCACAGTTGGAGAACAAGAATTCTACAAGGAAAAAGGATTCGATAACGAACCAGTAAGATGTCCAGCTTGTAGAAAAGCTAGAAAAGCTCAAAATAACAGAAGATAGTTAATTTAGACTGTAGGAAAATCTACAGTCTTTTTTATTTATATCCGTAAGTGGTAGTTCTAGTTATATTTACTGCTTTATTT
>NZ_JBNPON010000134.1:0-1892 GCF_050315195.1 Clostridium sp. SGI.024
AAAGATTTTCTTGTCAACATATTTTTTATTGAATTTTTTTCATTCAATTTTGTTGTTTGAAAACCTGTTTCGTAAGGAACGATTTACATATTATCATATTAATATCATTTTACATTATAATAAGTCTTTAATATATCGTATTTTTCTCGTTATTATATATAGTTATTTGCATTATTCTATGTTTTATACATATTGATACATCTGGATTAGTTGTTGTTGATATTTTTATAAAAAATACCTGAAAAAAATTATTAGATACTTATTTTTAAAACATTTTGGGATTTATAATAGAACTATTTATTATTCTATTTCCATCTTACATATTACAACTACTACCTAACATTTTATTACTACCTATAATAGCTTTATTTATTACTACATTATCTACTATCATTATATTCTAATACTTTACAATTAAATATATCCTCCAATAAACCTTTTCGTTTCTTTCATGTTTCTAGATAAAATTAATTGTATATATTTAACCATATCTATATATTTATATATATCCTTCGCTGTTTATATCCATGCCCTTACTTTTGTTTATATTCTTTATTATTAGTCATATATTAGAAATATATTATGTAATTTAATTAAGTGTTGATTTATTATACTATTTTAAATCAATCAAAAATATACCATCAATATTTTATGTAAATATAATCCAGATTGCTTTATAATAAATATATATTAATTAGTAATTATATTATAAGACTAGTTGCTTTGATGTTTAAACTACTGGATAAATTAGAATTTGTAACTAAAACAGAGAGAAAATAAATGGATAAAATAATATTGAAAAAAATGACTTTAGAAGATATCCTAGAAATTTACAATTGAAAAGTGGAAAATACCGGATTATTTTATGGGCAATTTATTGATGATTATACTTTTCAGGGGATTGAATCATGGCAGTTCAAATCTAAAGATGGAGGAGTATTACCTACCATCTTTAATGGTAATCTTAAAGTGACAAAGTTATATACAGAACAACGTGAACCTGAATATATAGATATTAATTTAGATCCTATTCCACTAACTTTAGATAGTAGTACTATAGCTGTTAAGAAATATGAACTAAATAAAACAATTATATCTAGAGATAGAGTAATTAAAGTTTTAAATGCAAAAGAATATCCTACTGGTATTTTCCTTAATTTTGAATATCAGATAGGAGAATTCGCTTTATTTAGATATTACTTTCTTTGGGATAGCGATAAAGGTATTTTAAATGAGAAGACTATTAGTCCAAATAGAGAAGAATCTACATCAATTATGCAGCATAATCCTCCAAGTGAAAGTGGGGAGGTGTATTTAATACCATATCAGTATAATACAAGTGGTAATAGGGAAAAGATATTGATACCATTAGAAAAAGGTAAATTTGATTTTGGTAGTCAGGGCTCCATTGAAATTTTAGATATTAATGATGTAGTTGATATGACAGAAATAAAGGTACGATGTACAGGAAACTACGCTGCATATAATCTTAGTTTTGAAGGTGAAGGGGAAAAGGAGTATTATGATCCAATTTATAAAAAAGATGAAAAGAATTTAGGTGTTTTAGATACTGAGAAAACCTTTGTATTTAAAAAACTAGATAGAAATAAAAATTACTATATATATGAGAGACTAAACAACTATAAAATATTATATGATCAGATGATTAAAATTAAGTAATATTTTATTCATGGTGATGAGATTAATTTTAATAGGGGATTAATTCCCATAATGAGATGTCTAAATGACATCTCTATTTATTTTGAATGCATATAAACAAGTGACAATATATTTATACTATCTATTATCAACACCAGTTTAAGCAGAATTAATTAAATATAAGAATTTTTAACAACAAAAAAGACTTAAGATTTATCTTAAGTCTTTAATCA
>NZ_JBNPON010000135.1:0-1615 GCF_050315195.1 Clostridium sp. SGI.024
TGTTTTTTCAAGACGCATTTCATAACGTTTTTTATAATAGTCATCCTCTTTAGAATAGGCCTCTCTTAGATCTTTTTCAATTTTATAAAGTTTTTCACAGTAATTAAACCCTATTATTGCTCTTGATTTTTTTAGGGCTTCTTCATTAAGTGTTATTATGATTTCGTGAAATTTTCTTCTTATATGAGCTAAGCAATAAAGTCTTTTTATATTCTCAACTTTATTGTATCCTGTATATCCGTCGGTTTGAAGAAAACCAGAAAACTTCTTTAAAAATTCTTTCGGACAAGAACTTGATCTTGTCTTTTGGTAGTCATATAAGATAATTGGATCTTTTAATTCACCACTTTTATATAACCACATATATTTCTTAGAATTAGATTCCTTACCATTATCATCAATAACTTGTAAGGTTGTCTCATCAGCCTGAATATAGTTTCTACTTAGAAGCTCATCTTTCATAGCAGTATAAATATCTTCTAGTAAATTAGCTGCCGCTAACGTCCAGTTAGACATAGTTTGCCTTGAAATATCTGCTCCTAACATTTTAAAGTAATTTTGTTGTCTATATAAAGGCATTGCATGTTGATATTTCATAATAAGCATATGAGCTATTAATTCATTTGAAGCCATTGTTTTATAAAAAGCAGTACTTGGAGCTTTAGTTGAAATTATATTTGTTTCTTCAGCTTCCGCTTCGCAAGGCTTGCAAGTATAGCTATATGTAATATGTTCTTCAATATAAAGTTTTGCAGGTATGTATTTTAAAACTTCTTTTGAAGTCTTTTTTCCTATAACGGTTAATTCATTCCCACATTTATCACAGATAAGATCCTTATCTTCAAGTTTATGTTCTATAACTACTCTTTCTAAATGAGCTAAGTTATCTTTTTTACCTACATATTTTGGAGTTTTATTTCTTAAATAAGTTATTTCTTCAAGAATAGGTTCAGCAGCTTTAGGATCACTATTTTTTTCAGCTTCATCAAAAAGAGACATTTGGTTAACATCTACTTGTTCACTGGATTTCCCAAATATCTTTCTATTTTTATTAAGCAATTGTCTTTTTAAATAGTCTAATTCATTTTTTAAATCATCAATTTTTTTATCCTTAGATTCAATTTCTTTATCTTTAGATTTTAGTTCATTTTCCATTTTTTGAATCAAAGATTTTGTTTTTTCATCAAGTTCATTTTCCAGAAATTCAAACTCCATTTTAGCTACTCCTTAATATTCTATCTATATGCATATTATAACATAAAACCCTTTATTTCTAAAGGGTTACGGCTAATTTATACTATAGAATTTTAAGTTTTTTATCTTTATTTTAGTAATAATTTTTTGCAGTAACTGGCTTAAATTTAGATTTATTTCTTATTTCATATCCTTTAAGCAACCATTTTAATTCTTCCTTGTTTACTTTTAAAGCTTCTTCTTGAGTAGTAGGCCATTTAAATCTATTACTTTCTAACCTATGATAATATAACCAGAATCCTTCATCGAAATGTAATATCTTAAGCTTATTCATTTGCTTATTACAAAATACAAATAAAGCTTTTTCAAATGGATCTAATTTAAATTGATGCTCTACAAGCATAATTAGTCCATCTATGCT
>NZ_JBNPON010000137.1:0-1555 GCF_050315195.1 Clostridium sp. SGI.024
ATCACCTTGTATAATGAAAACATAGTAAAAAACAGATTTTCATTATACTTTTCCTTTCTTTAATATTTTTTACTATAATTATCATAAGACGCTGTGGATTAGTTTTATCACCTATAGCTTAGACTATTTTAATTGAGGATCTAACCACTGTCTTATGCTTATTTGTTAATTAGTTAGATAACGCATGACGTTTTATATATAGCAAGGTTACATTTAGTATAAGATTTGTGGAACATAGCGGATAAATTAAAAAGGAGTTGTTCTTATGATTTGCATTGGCATTGATGTTGCTAAAGAAAAGCATGATTGTTGTATTATTGATTCGGATGGTGTTATTCTTAATGATTCTTTACGTATATCCAATACGCTTAAGGGCTTTGAATTACTTTATAATTCAATCCTTTCCGTCCTACCTGACAAGGATATTTCTAACGTAAAAATAGGACTTGAATCAACAGGTCATTATAGCACTAACATCCAAAGCTTTTTGTATAATAAAGGGTTTAAGCTCTCCATTCTTAATCCCTTAGCTACAAATCTTTTCCGTAAGGCACAAACCCTTAGGAAAACTAAAACGGATAAAACCGATGCACTAGTTATCGCTAAAATGCTATTTTCTGATGATACAAAATCCTATATACCAGTATCATACCAGATTCAAGAATTAAAGTCACTAACTAGACACAGATATAGATTAATCGGTTATCGTTCAAAGCTTAAAATATCAATAAACAGGCTAATAGATATAATTTTCCCTGAACTGCCTAAATTGCTGTGGTCTATTCATCAAAGTTCATCTTATGCTCTCCTAAAGGAGTTGCCGAGCCCGAAGGATATAGAGTCATGTCATTTAACGAAGCTTACTAATCTTCTAAATAAAGCTTCAAAAGGTAAATATACAAAAGATAAAGCCATTGAATTAAAAACTTATGCTAAAGATTCAATTGGAACCAGTAATAGATCATTATCTTTTGAGCTACAGCAGACAATCAGACTGATTGAGTCTGTTCAGGATGAAATTAAAATATTAGACAATCAAATAAAAGAAGTTGTTACCGAATTGAATTCTCCTATAATGACAATACCAGGTATTTCTTATACTCTAGCTGCAATCATATTATCTGAAATAGGAGAAATAGAACGTTTCACTACGCCCGCAAAGCTTTTAGCTTTTGCAGGATTAGATCCATCTACATATCAATCTGGTAAATATTCAGCTTCACATACACCAATGGTAAAACGTGGCTCAAAATATCTACGATGGGCTATATTAATGGCTTCCAGGACAGTTTGTATGAGAGATTTAACATTTTCAGAATATCTATCTAAAAAACGATCCGAAGGAAAACATTATTATATAGCCATGAGCCATGTTTCTAAAAAACTACTAAGAGTTATTTTTTATCTTTTAAAAACTGATACTGCATTTGTTCCACAAATGTAATTTACTTTTTAAAAATAGCAACTTTGTTGCTTTATTTGTCATGCAATTTTTTACTAAAATAATAATTAAAGAAACTTACTAAAAAAGACTTGACTTCATATAGTTAGTCTC
>NZ_JBNPON010000138.1:0-1541 GCF_050315195.1 Clostridium sp. SGI.024
GTCAGTGCTTAATCCACCACCAGGAACTATGCAGTGTATATGTGGATGATACATTAAATTTTGACCCCAAGTGTGCAAAATAGTTGTAAAACCGATATTTGCATTTAAGTACTTTTTATTCTTTGCTAATTCTAGCAAAGTTTCGGAAACAGCAGTAAAAAGAATAGAGTACATTTCTTTTTGATTAAATAAAGTTAAAGAATTTAATTGTTCTGGTATAGTAAAAACAATATGAAAATAGTGAGTTGGCAATAAAGATTTACTTCTTTCATAAATCCACATTTCTTTAGCATAAGCCTGACATTTAGGACAATGACGGTTTCTACATGAATTATATGAAATCTTTTTTTCTCCACACTCATCACACTCATATACATGGCCACCAAGCGCAGCAGTTCTACAATCTTTAATAGAATATAATGCTTTTAGAATATTAGATGGTAACTTTTTTGATTTAGTATAGGATTCCCCGTGTAATTCCATAATATGTTGAAGTGAATTCATGAAACTACTCCAATATATCTAATGGACTCTTTATATTTAATGTTTTATAATCTCTTACATGTAAATATATTGAGGTTGTTTTCATATTTGAATGTCCCATTAGCGCTTGTATAGTTACTAAATCAACACCATCATTCATTAAATGGGTGGCGAAAGAATGTCTTAAAGTATGTGGAGTAGCTTTTTTACTTATTCCTGCATTTTTCACAGCTTTTTGAATTGCACTTTGAACTCCACGACTAGTTAGCTTTTTCTTTGTTTGTCTTGATATAAATAAGTAATCATTAGGAGAGTAATTTTTATATCCAAACTTCTTCCAATACAGTCTTAATAACTCTAAGTTCTTCTGTGATAATAAAGTATATCTTTCTTTGTTTCGTTTGCCATTTCTAACTCTAATTTTCATTTCAGAACTTATAATATCAGATATTCTTAAGTTTATAACTTCGCTAACGCGTAAGCCGGCAGAATATATGGTTGATAATATTGCTTTATGCTTTAAATAAGTAGTAGATTCTAATAAAAGTTTTACTTCTTTCTTAGTTAAATAATTAGGTAAATTTTTATCATATCTAAGTCTTGGAACTCTTAAATCACTCCAGGATCTTTCAAGTGTCACAACATAAAAGAATTTTAGAGTACTATTGATATAATTTACGGTTCCTCTGCATAATTTTCTAACATTAATGCAATAATCTAGATATTGGATAATTTCCTTTTCACCTAACATTTCAGGTGATTGATTATAGAATTTAGAAAAACATTTCATAGTACAGACCATATTTTTAATAGTATCTTTACTACGACCACGAAGTTCTAAATCCTTAATCATTTTTTCAATTTTTTGATACATTTTATCACTCCTTAAAAAGTGCATAAAATGTGAGAAGTGAAGCTTCCTTGAGAAAGAAACTTCACTTCTTATTTTTTCCATATATAATTAAGTTTAATCACTAACTCCAGCCGTCGCTTTTAGCGATTTAGTTCTTTTAAAATATTACGAAATAAAGTCCAGCAAATTTGCTGGACTTTATTAA
>NZ_JBNPON010000139.1:0-1408 GCF_050315195.1 Clostridium sp. SGI.024
ATTTATAGTAAAAATCCCTTTTCTTTTAGTTCATTAATTATGCATTGTATATCTTCTTGACTATCTGCAGCTATTGTATGAAGATGAATTCCATCAGTTAAATCTGATAAAGGTTTAACATTTTTGTTTTTGAATTTATTTTCAAATTTATTCAAATCATTTAAATTTTTAATCATTAAATTGGCTCTTATTTCTCCATAAATAGGATGCTCAATAATTACATCTTCTATGATTCCACCATATTTTATTACTATCTCTAACTCTTCAATAGTTTTACTGCTATTATGATTAACTGCTATTATAGACTTAACTTTATTAATATCCTTATTATATATATATCCATCGGTTGTTGCGATAATATTTTTCCCCTCTGCTCTTAGTATTGCAATATCCTTAACTATAATTTGTCTAGTAACATTAAATAAAGCTGCTAATTCTGTTCCTTTAATAGCACTATTACTTCTAATTAATAAATTTATAATATCTTCTCTTCTCTTTTTAGAACTCATAAATCACCTCAAAATTAATTTTTATCATCACAAATTTTAATTATATTAAGCATCTTATTTTCTTTCTTTATATTTCTACTATGGTGATATCGAACTACATCTAATAATTCTGTATCATGCTGAAATCCATTTTTAATTAAAATCCCTAATCCTATATTAGGATGGTTATAATAAACATTTATCTGTTTAATATTATCATATTTTTTTATTTTTCCCCTTGTTAACTTATCTAATAATACAACCGTAGATTTTTCTAATAGTGATAAATGTATCTTTCCCTTTCCTATATCATGTAATAATGCAGCTCTTCCTAGCTTATACATATCTACATCTATATTTAAGTTATTTCTCATTTTTATTGAATCCTTACATACTCTTATACAATGATGTTTATCATTATGTTTAAGAGTATTAAATATTTTTATTTCATTTTCATTTAGAAATTTAGTTACGTATGTATAATCTATTTCTTTAAATAATGATATAAAACCCCAAATAAATTGTTTTATTCTATAGAAACTCATTAAATCACCCTTATTTTTTAGTAGTATCTATCACATATAAAAATAATAACATTATATATTTTTATTATCAATTCATATAAATTTTCAAATTTCAAATTGTAAGAAAGGATATAGATTTACATTATTTACGACCTATAAGGCTATAAGTTGCTATACTATAATATCTATATCCTATTATAGTAGAACAAGATAATTTTAAAATTAAATACATTCTTATATTTATTTTAAAATTATTCAAAGTTTAATATTTTTATAAATAAAAAAAGAAGTCATGAAATCATGACTTCTTTGGTGGAGGTAAAGGGATTCGAACCCTTGACCCCTTGCGTGCAAGGCAAGTGCTCTCCCAACTGAGCTATACCCCCATATAAAAAA
>NZ_JBNPON010000140.1:0-1384 GCF_050315195.1 Clostridium sp. SGI.024
TTTTTTATTATCTAGAAATACTAATAATGTGAATTTCTGTTCTTTCATATTATTTAACAAAAATTAAATAATATACTTAAATTTAATAAAAAGTACAAGCTTTTACGCTAATTCGTCATTTAATTGTTCATTAAAGTATATTGTTAGCTCTGCTAACGTAGCTCCCCAATTTGGTGTCGGTTGTGTCCATTTTTCCATAATTTCCATAGTTGCAAGATAGACACATTTGTTTAATGATTCATCAGTAGGAAATATAGTTCGTGCTTTGGTATATTTTCGTATTTGCCTATTAAAACCTTCCAATGCATTTGTTGTATATATTATTTTTCTAATTGTTGGAGAAAACTCAAAGAAAGTAGATAGATTATTCCAATTGTTATACCATGAATCTATGACCATTCTGTAATTATTTCCCCAAGTATCCTTTAATTTATCTAGCTGCGCTAACGCAAGTTCTTCAGTAGTAGCCCTATAAACTTCTTTTAAATCTTTCATAAATGCTTTTTTATCTTTTGAAGCTATGTATTTAATAGAGTTTCTTATTTGATGCACAATACACGTTTGAATATTAACATTTGGAAATACTGTTTTAATAGCTTGTGGTAATCCTTTCAATCCATCCATACATGCTATGAGTATTTCTTTTACACCTCTATTTTTCAAATCGTTACATATACTTAACCAAAATTTAGCTCCTTCTGCTTCATCAACCCATATTCCAAGAATATCTTTATATCCTTCAATTGTATAACCCAAACAAATATATACAGCCTTATTTACTATTTTCCCATTACTTCTTACTTTAAAATACACTGCATCAAGATAAACTATTGGATATATTCTATCTAATACTCTGTTTTGCCATTCGGTAGCGGTAGCTATTACCTTATCTGTTATTTTGGAAACCATAGATGGAGATATTGTTATACCATAGAGGTATTCTATTTCTGCTTGAATATCACTTGTAGTCATTCCTTTAGCGTAGAGAGATATTATTTTTTTATCTAATTCATTACAAACAGTTTCATATTTCTTTACTATTTGCGGTTCAAATTCAGCCTTCCTATCTCTTGGTATATCAAGATCTACATCTCCAAATAAGCTTCTTAAACTCTTTTGACTATAACCATTTCTATAGTTTCTTTCTTCATGCTCAATCTCATTTTGACGCTGATATTTATCTCTTCCTAGATGTACATCCATTTCAGCTTCAAGTATATTTTCAAGTACATCTTTAACTAATTTCTGAACGAGACCGTTCTTTCCAAGAACGTCATCGATAGTTTTACATTTCTTTACTTCTTCAGTGTAATCAAAGTTGATATTAGTTTTTCCGTAAGCATCAAAAAATCGACGCGTAGCAATTAAAAATTTAAATTGATAG
>NZ_JBNPON010000141.1:0-1226 GCF_050315195.1 Clostridium sp. SGI.024
TTTTAAAATAATTTTTGTAAATAACAATTGTTTTTATTTAACAGTATTTATATTTATTGAAAAATACAATAAAATAATAGTCAAATATTCTAATCATCCTCTATTACAAATAATTCTTTATTTAAAAATGTGAAAATAATATATAAATTATGTTTTTATAAGGAAGTGATATAAAATAGGGAAAATAAATATAAAGAAAAGTAATGATTAAAAGTCTGAATTATAAAGATTAAATATTTGAAAGCTTTATGCAACTGAGAAAGTATTTAAAAGTTGAAATGGATTAGCTCAATTATTGTATGAATCCTAGAAGGTATAAAAGAATTTTTAGAGGATATATAGAATAATTTACAAATAAAATGTTACTTATTTATGATTATTTTTATGGGAGGGGATATTTTTGAAGAAAAAAGGTCTATCGTTAATTTTAGCAGGGATTTTAGTAGCGTCTGCAGTGTTAAATCCTTTTTCACACAATACTGTTAAAGCTTATGCAGAAGAGTCGAATAATACAAGAGTAGTAAGTGAGGAAACTCAAGCCAATAAGAACTATTTATATTTATCTGATATTGAGTATGTTGCTAATAAGTCAAGTGTAGGTTATAGTAGCATAAAGTTAGATAAAAATATAGATAATGGTGTTATCAAATTAATAAAAAATGGTGAAGTTATAAACTTTGCTAAGGGTGTAGGAGCTCATGCAAAATCTACATTAGTATATGATATAGAAAAATATTCAGATGATTATACTAAGTTTACAGCAAATATAGGTGTAGATTACTCTATGAGAGGTAGAGGTAATGGGGTAACATTTAAAATCTCTACTTCTGAAAATGGTACAGATTGGAAAGATGTAAAAACTACTGGTGTAATTACTGCTAAAGATGAGTCTGTATTAGTAGATATAAATATTGAAGGTGTTAAATATTTAAGATTAATAGCTGAAACTAATGGGGGTAATGAAGCAGACCATTCAGTTTATGCTGATGCTAGATTACTTAAAAAGGGCTATGATTTAAATGATGACCTTTATCAAGGTATAAAAACTCTAGCTCAATATGATGAAGAAGTTAAAAAGGTTAATTTAGAATCTAACTTATCTTCTAGTAAAGAAATCCTTCAAAAGAGAGAATTAGTTAGAAGATTAGGATATGAAACTCTTCAAAGTAATTTAAGAGATAATAATAAAGTTAAAGATACATTTGATTGGTTATTAAATGATAAGG
>NZ_JBNPON010000142.1:0-1226 GCF_050315195.1 Clostridium sp. SGI.024
CAGACTGTAGACAAAAAGGATATTTTCAAGAGTGAAAATATCCTTTTTGTTAATTTTGTAGCTAAATTACTTAAAATAAAGATAAATGAATTGCTATATCTGCTGAAAAGAGATCGCCTAGATCGTCCTTTCCAGAGTTTATTTGCCAACTTCTTTAAATTCATGCATGAGAAAATAAGCGTGACCTCCATTTTAATTTTAGCCAAGCCTCTTAAGTGAGTAAATCTCATACCGTGTTTTTCCTTTGCATCCGCAAAGACACGTTCTATAGTTTCTTTTCTTCGTTTATATACAGATTTAACATAATTATCATGTCTAAGATGATTCGCTTCTTCTAAAAACTTTGCCCAGACATGCCTAGTTATAACTTTTTGATTATTTTTACTATTTGTACAAGAATCTTTAAATGGACAATTAGCACAATCTTTAGGGTTTGATTTATATAACTTATATCCATCACGATCTGTTGTAGAATATCTAAGTTCTTTCTCAAAAGGACAAATATAAAAATCGTTATATTCATCGTAAACAAATTGAAACTTTTTGAAAAATCCTTTTTTAGTCATTGGACTTTTATATGGCATTGAAGGAAGAATATTTGCCTCTAATATAGTTTTTGCAATATAAGGGGTTATGTAGCCAGCATCAACAGCCGTAACTATAATTTCATCTTTATATTTATTGGTTACATTTTCAAACACACTTTTGAAAGCTACGCTATCGTGAATATTACCAGGAGTTATGTCAAAGCCTAAAATAAAATTCGAGTCATCACACGCAGTGTGAGCTAAATATGCAAAGCATTTTTCTTTTTCATTTTTAAAGAACATCCCAGCATCTTTATCAGTAGTACTTTTAATAACTTCCTTAGTAACAACTTTTTTATCTTCTTTTAGTGGTTTCTTTCCATGGATTATCCTATCTTCATTTATTTCTTTTTCTAGTTCTTCTTTATATTTTTTAGCTTCGACATTAACATTAATTTTCTCATATTTCTTTTTATTAGCACTAGCTTTTATATGAGTTGAATCAATATAAATTTGTTCTAAGGCTAAGAAGCCTTCTTGTTCAGCTTTTTCAAGGATTCTAGCAAATATTTTTGCAAATAAATCTGAATCCTTAAATCTTCTTTCATAATTCTTACTAAATGTTGAAAAGTGCGGTATTGCTTCGCTAATCGAATACCCTAAAAACCATCTATACGCTATATTAACTTCTATTTCTTT
>NZ_JBNPON010000143.1:0-1220 GCF_050315195.1 Clostridium sp. SGI.024
CTATAAATCCTCACTTTTAATGATTAAATCTCTTCAAAGTCATCATACATTTCTTTAGGAAATCTGAAACTAAAAGATCTTATAGTTTCTTTTAATAGCCATATCTTAATAACTCTTTATTAATTAACTTTCAACTTCATCAATAAATTCTATTTTCATATGTTTAAAAATGTCTTTCATACTAAGCATTTATTTTCCATATATTCTTCCCCTATTATTTAAACAAGAACTAATATGCTTATTTTATTAGGATCTATAATATTGATTACTATATTTTTATTAATCATTATTTAAATATTTCTCAGTTATCTCATCTATTAAACTATTTAACAGAGTCTGATAGCTTAAATGAGGAAATTTTTCTTTAACTTTATCAATCTTATCCCAAACTTCTTTATATAATCTTACAGTTTTAGCTGTAGGTTTATCTTCACTATAGTATATCTTTAATCCTAAGTCCCTTGTAACTTCTTTAGAACTACCTTGTATACACATCATTTCTTTAAATGCTTTCTCCAGCATATCAACCTTTTTACTTAAATATAAAAATTCTTGATTTTGCATTAAATCAATAGTATTGCTGGAACTTATTTTCTCAATAGCTGGCTCAGTTACTTGCTTCTTAACTAATTCGGGCTTTTTATAACCATCTTGCAATACAAATTGCCCGTTTATCTTTTTAACATTTTTTCTAGCTAATCTTTTAGCAATAACCCTTTCATTAACATTAAAATCATTTTCCTCAATATCCTTCATAGTTCTACCTTTTAGTAATTCAGTATTAATATATTCAATAATCTGATCTAAACTCATATCTTCATAAATCATAAATAACCACCTTATAACCAAATTGTATCTAATACTAATATATCATTTAAGTTAGTATATCTGAATAAAAAAATTAAAATCTCTTATAGAAAAACAACAACTTCTCTGTTGTTGTTTTATATGTTTTATTTAAAACTTTGTTTTAAATGTTTAGGATACCTTGTAAGCCTTGATATAACTATGTTTTAAAATTTAAATAATACATTTACGTACCTAAATAATACATTTACGTACCCCAATATAGGTTAAATAATACATTTACGTACCTAAATAATACATTTACGTACCTAAATAATACATATACTTATATATTGTATTAGTATTTGTGGTTATGGTAATATATTCGATAGTGTAAAGTTTCGTATGAAAAAATAGAGTTAATCAAAGTTAAG
>NZ_JBNPON010000144.1:0-1041 GCF_050315195.1 Clostridium sp. SGI.024
GCATAAACCCTCACTTTTAATGATTAAATCTCTTTAAACTAATTCGTTAAAACTCTTTAAAATCCTTTAACTTAACCATTCATCTATAAGCATAAAAATAGCCTTATCTTTATCTAAATTCATATTATTGCATTTCTCTTCAAAGTCATTATACATTTCTTTAGGTAATCTAATATTAAGGGATCTTGTAGTTTCCTTTTTAATTTTTCTTTCTTCCATACCCTTTTTAGCTTGTTCTTTTACCTTCTCAACATCTACACTTCCTAAATACTTCTTAGCTTCTTCTTCAGTTCTGAAGCTCTTATATACTGCATTATAGCCTAATACACGCTTAGAACATTCATCCCAGGAAGTAACTATTATATCTTTAACTCCTATACCATCTTTTATAGCATAGAATTTTGATTTAGCTTTTTTCTTACCCATAAAATAACCTACTTTCTATTTAAGTTAGTTATTTTAATAATTCTTTATTTTATTTGAAAGTCCTTCTTTAAGGGAACCCACTAGGTTCCCTCTGTCTGCGACATTCACCCTCCTTGGCTACCGCCTTCCACCGATAGGAACCGTTTCGACAAGCTCAACGAACCCAATCGGTTCCAGTTGGTCTATAAATCAAGGGAAAACCCTTGCAATTTGGTGCCGAAGGCATAGAATACGAGGGAAACTGAGGGAGCCGAAAAGGACGCAGTTATTCCCTTACCAATAGACATAAAAATTATTATGACTATCAGTAAGGAAGTAACTACGTCAAGATTTCGAATTTAGAATACGAGGTTGTACCTCGGTCGCCTTCACTATCTGCACCTTATCTGTTACGTGTCTTTGCACCCACAAGCTTTCTACATTATGGTTCTATCCTAATGCTTACGAATTATCTGCTAATGGTTCCCGATCGCCTACGATCCTAGAACTCCCACACCCGACCTTTAAGTAGTCGTCACTCTCAACACCAACACCCAAAGATAAGGACCAGGTATAACGTTGGTAGGCACTATTTCGCATCAGTTGTGCTTTCTGTATGCTTATCTTTCAATAAGC
>NZ_JBNPON010000145.1:0-1003 GCF_050315195.1 Clostridium sp. SGI.024
TTTTGAAATTTGAAAGTTTCGCAGAATAATCAGAGATTGCAGAAAACTAAATATTTAGGCTCTAGTGCTAAAGATAGAGTGGAACTCGAAGATAGGCAAAGAGTGCATAGAGGATTCTCGGCAACTTCAAAGGGAGAAACAAGTGAATTTGAATATGGCTCATTAGAGAGAATACTATCAAGAGATAACTTACTTACAGCAATGAAAAGAGTTATTTCTAATAAAGGTAGCCATGGAATTGATGGAATGACAGTCTATGAACTTAGACAATTTCTTAAAGATAACTGGCTACAAATAAAAGAGAGCATTCTAAATAATGAGTATAAACCAATGCCTGTTAGGAGAGTTGAAATACCAAAGCCTAATGGTGGAATTAGATTATTAGGAATACCAACAGTCTTGGATAGGTTTATTCAACAAGCAATTGCTCAAGAACTAAATTATATCTACGACGAGAATTTCTCAGAAAATAGTTTCGGCTTCCGTCCTCGAAGAGGAGCGAAAGATGCTATACAAAAAGCTGAAGCCTATATTAATGATGGTTATAGATGGGTTGTAGATATAGACCTAGAGAAATTCTTCGATAAAGTTAACCACGATATACTTATGTATAAACTTTCAAGAGACATAAAAGACAAGAGAGTACTAAGGTTAATAAGGAAATATCTTCAATCTGGGATAATGATTAACGGAATAGTAGTCGCAAGTGAGGAAGGAACTCCGCAAGGTGGTCCACTAAGTCCGCTTTTATCTAATATAATGCTAGATGAATTAGATAAGGAATTAGAGAAAAGGGGACATAAATTCTGTCGCTACGCTGACGATTGCAATATTTACGTTAAGAGTAAGAGAGCTGGAGAAAGAGTTATGGGGAATATAACAAATTTCATAGAAGGTAAGTTGAAATTAAAAGTAAATAGAAGTAAAAGTGCAGTAGAGAGACCATGGAAAAGAAAGTTTTTAGGATTTACGATAATACTATCTTTTGGGAAAGCTTGCTCTA
>NZ_JBNPON010000146.1:0-998 GCF_050315195.1 Clostridium sp. SGI.024
CCATTAGTATTTATCTGTCCTTATTGTGGTGCTACGCTTACGGAAAAAAAGCAACGTAAACATTTTAGAATACATAAATGCACCAACCATAAGTGCTCATATTATCAAAATAATCTTAAGAAATTACCTAAAGATCTTAATGATTGTGATAAGTATAAATATAAGCTTCACTACATATACCGTGAGTTTAATATTAACTTTTTTAAAATGAATTTATATCCAATATCTAAACATGCTACTGGATTTAGTTTTAAAAAGTTTAATCCTCATATAATGGGACTTTGCTTAACTTATCATGTTAATTTAAAGCTTTCTACAAGACAGACTGCTCATGCACTAAAAGAAGTTCATGGAATAGATATTTCACATACAATGGTGGCTAAATATGCTTTAACAGCAGCCGCTGTTATTAAACCATTTGTAGATACATTTGATTACAAGCCATCTAAAATACTTTCTGCTGATGAGACTTATATTAAAGTTAAAGGCATTAAGCATTATGTTTGGTTTGTAATGGATGCTTGCAAAAAATCTATTCTAGGTTATCAAGTATCTGATACAAGATCTGTAGGTCCTTGTATTTTAGCTATGCGTATGGCTTTTGATAAGTTTAAAAACTTCCCAGGAAAAGCCTTGAAATTTATTGCTGATGGCTATACAGCCTATCCGTTAGCGAAGCAACAATTTGAACTTGAAGAAAATAAAGACTTTGATTTAATTCAAGTTATTGGACTAACTAATGATGATGCTGTATCATCTGAACATCGCTGGATTAAACAAATAATTGAGCGACTTAATAGAACATTTAAATCCTCTTATCGCATAACCTGTGGTTATGGTAGCGAAGATGGTGCTCTTCATGGGGTTAGTCTTTGGGTTGCGTATTATAACTTTCTACGTCCACATCCTTATAATTACTGGCGTCCATTAAATGAACTTAAGGAATTAGATGGCATTGATAATATGCCTGCAAAGTGGCAAATTCTTATTGCTCTTGG
>NZ_JBNPON010000147.1:0-965 GCF_050315195.1 Clostridium sp. SGI.024
AAGAAAGATAGCAGGGTCTAGATATGATATACAAGTTGTTGCAGCTAATATTGATTATATATTTATCTGCATGGCATTAAATAATGATTTTAATATTAATAGACTTGAAAGATATATAGCTGTGGCTTGGGATAGTATGGCGACACCAGTTATAGTATTAACTAAGTCAGATTTATGCGAAGATGTAGATGAAAGACTAAGAGAAGTTAAAGAAGCTGCTATAGGAATAGATATACTAGTAACTTCAAGTTTAAATGGAAATGGATATGAAAAAGTTAAGGAATATATTAAATCTGGAACAACAATAGCCTTTATTGGTTCATCTGGAGTAGGTAAATCTACCCTAATCAATAAGCTATTAAATAAAGAGGTTTTAAAAACTAATTCAATTAGTGAAAATGATAAGGGAAGGCATACAACTACTCATAGAGAATTAATTTTATTAGAAGATGGCGGAGTAATAATTGATACTCCTGGAATGAGGGAGCTTGGATTAATATCTGCTGATGTTGATAAGTCCTTTAGTAATATTGAAGAGTTAGAAAAACAATGTAAGTTTTCAGATTGTACTCATAATAATGAACCTAAATGTGCAATAAGAGAAGCCATTAAAAATGGTGAATTAGACTTAGATAGATTGGAAAGATATAAAAAGCTTAAAAAAGAAGAAGCTTATAATTTATCAAAGGCTAAGAGTCAAGAAAGGCATAGGATTAAAAGTCTTATGAAGTGTAGAAAGTAAGAAACCCTTATGAAAGCCTTGGATTTAAGGATACAGGAAAGCCTTTAGAAGAAGAATTGTTATTTAAATTAGAATAATAATAGAAAGGAGCTGTCGTTAGCAGATTTTTATACTGCTAATGCGATAGCTCCTTTTTTATTATAAAGCACAAATTGATTATATTTTATTATAACATTATTAGAATCAAAATATTTTACTTCTATGATTCATATATTATATAAAG
>NZ_JBNPON010000148.1:0-897 GCF_050315195.1 Clostridium sp. SGI.024
AAAATGGAATTGCTGGAGATTGGGGAGTTCTTGCTGATGCTAAATTCACCTTCTCAAAGTAAAATCTAATTAATATATCAGTAAGTGTAAAAAATTTGATATTTAGTTAATGAATAACCTCCTTGATAAAATTATAGTAATAATTTATCAAGGAGGTTTTATTTTTATGAGCAGAAAGCTTAGCAATGAAAAATGGACAAATCATGCAAGAATATTTAAATAGAGTTCATTATTTTAGCAAAGTTAGTGATATTATCCTTTAATATATTTGATTTATTAGAAGAAGTTTTTGCTACGATTTTAACTATGAGTTTTTCAAAAAAACTCATTTTACTAAAATCAAATTCTCCTCCAAAATGTTTTATTACAGTAGCAATTTCTATTAACTCTTTTGGAAAGTTTTGATTAATTTCAGTATTAATTGAATCACCTTCTTGCATTCCACAGATAAATAAGCCAATTTTCTTTTCTTTTAACACTTCTAAGTTTTTTGAACAAAAATCTGATACTTCCTTTTGTATTTTACCCATATATATTGATCCACCAATAATAACTTTATTGTATAAGGATAAATTTACATCCTTACAATTTTTTAAATTTACAATATCTGGTTTATCTTTAAGTTCCTTAGATAAAAAATCTGCACATTTTTCAGTACAACCATACTTACTTGAATAAACAATAAGAGTTTTCAATTTATTCACCTCATTTTTTATAAATAATATACTTAATACAATATTATCACTATTTGGGATATTATCCAATATATACTATTAAAGCGGTGATTGTATATTGTATTTAAAATAATATCATGTAGGGCTAATGTATATATATAAATAGGTTGAAGTATAAAAAGCACCTTGTATAATTATAGGTATAGAAGATACTAAATTTATA
>NZ_JBNPON010000149.1:0-842 GCF_050315195.1 Clostridium sp. SGI.024
GATATAAATAATATTGTCATCTGATTTATAGGATGTTATCTTATTTTTGTCATACAATTTATATAAGGTAATATTAATTATATATAAATTTAAACACAATATGATATTTTTAAATATAAAAAACATTTGCAAATATAGAAGAAAACATTTAGAATTATTATATAAAATTAAATAAAAAAAGCTCTTATTCAACTCTTATCAATATAATTTGCCGTTATATTGATAAGCCAAACTTTACAAGGTATTTGCCGTACCAAGAAAGCCGTTAGAAAAGAACTTCTTTTATAGCAACGATAGTTGCTAGTAATATCATAATTGATAAGATTATGATAACCGATAAAGAAGAAAATTTCAAGCCTTTTGAGTATGGTAATACATAACTCAAAAGGCTTTTTTATTTAAAATATATTAGTACAAGCTTAAAAGTAGCTAATAACAAGTATATTAGCAGTTGCCCTATGACTTACAGATGGGAGCTTCAAATAGTTATGTTGAGATAACAGTAACTTAGGAGAAGAGTCTTGCGAAGACTATAAAGATGGATACCTCTAAAGAGGTTACAGGGTTAGCATCGCCAATGCAGAAAGTAAATGCCTCCATACAACATACCTAGTCCTTATCTTTAGGTGTATGGGAAAGAGCGTGGTGACAACGTAAAGGTCAGGTGTGGGAGTTCTAGGATCGTAGGCGATCGGGAACCATGAGCAGATATTTCGTAAGCATTAGGATAGAACCGTAATGTAGAAAGCTTGTGGGTGTTAAGTACACGTAACAGATAAGGTGCAGATAGTGAAGGCGACCGAGGTAAAACCTCGTATTCTAAATTCGAAATCTTGACGTAG
>NZ_JBNPON010000150.1:0-817 GCF_050315195.1 Clostridium sp. SGI.024
ATATTTTTATTTATACATATTTTCATAATACTTTTTATAATCACCTGAAGTTACATTATTCATCCATTCTTTATTATCTAAATACCATTTAATTGTTTTTACTATTCCAACTTCAAATGTAGTCTCAGGATACCATCCTAATTCTTCTTTAATTTTTGTAGGGTCTATTCCGTATCTTCTATCATGACCTTTTCTATCTTCAACAAACTTCTTTAAGCTTTCAGTTACATTACTATCTACATTTTCATTAATGTATTTAATAACTGTATCTACTATTTGAAGATTAGTTCTTTCATTATGTCCACCAACATTATAAATTTCACCAAGTCTTCCATTGTTAATAACCATATCTATAGCCTTTGCATGATCTTCTACATATAACCAATCTCTTATATTTAATCCATCACCATATATAGGTAAATCCTTTAATTGAAGACAGTTATTAATTAAAAGTGGTATTAACTTTTCTGGAAATTGGAATGGTCCATAGTTGTTAGAACATCTTGTTATGTTAATTGGCATCTTATAAGTATCTCCATATGCCTTAACCATCATATCTGATCCAGCCTTGCTTGCTGAATATGGGCTATGTGGATCTAATGGAGTAGTTTCCATAAAGTATCCTGTTTCTCCTAGTGAACCATATACTTCATCTGTTGAAACATGTAAGAATTTAACTCCTTCTTTCCATCCATCTTCTGTTTCCCATGCATTTTTGGCACAGTTTAATAAATTAACTGTTCCTAAAACATTTGTTTTTGCAAATACTTCTGGTTCTCTTATACTTCTATCAACATGAGATTCAGCTGCAAAGTGA
>NZ_JBNPON010000151.1:0-749 GCF_050315195.1 Clostridium sp. SGI.024
GAATAGTTTTCTTCACTTTCATATCCAGCATCAGCAACAATTTTTAAATATTTAAAATTTAAATGTTCTTCCATACTTTTTAGAAATGGTATTAGTGTAGTTGTGTCTGTGGGCTGAGGCCCTACCGTAAGCCATGTGATATATTCTGAATCGACTCCATGTTGTACATTGTAAGCAGGTTTAAGTTGACCATTTTTCATAGCATCTTCCTTCATTCTCATAAATGTAGCATCCTTATCAGTTTTGGAGTAGCTATTTCTATCACCGCAAGTGTACACTTTCTGATTATATTCCTTAAATTTTGAAAGATATTCTTCAAGCTTTTCTATAGATTTTTGAAGTGTGGTTTTTCTTTTACCACATCCGTGGACGAACTTTATGCCTTCTAATTTTTTTAGTTCATAAAGCCTTTTTCTTAGTTTTTTTATGTGCTTAATTTTTACTTTATTTTTATAAATCAATTTAATGCCATAAAGTTCTTCAGATTCTTTTACAAAGTCTGCTAATTTAATTGATAGTTTTGCCATATTTTTTGTAACAGCCTTTTTCCAAACAAAAGTATATTTATTTGCATAAGCTTCTATTTTAGTTCCATCAATAAATATGTTATCACCTGATACTTCTCCTATCTTATAAAGAAAATTACTCATTTCACCCAAAATTTTTTCAGAACATGGTGCAAAATGTAGACTTCTAAATCTTGCAATTGTTGAGTGATCCGGAGCGGAAGCACCTTCTAATAAAAACAT
>NZ_JBNPON010000152.1:0-737 GCF_050315195.1 Clostridium sp. SGI.024
AAGCTTTAGAATTATTTATAGAAGCTGGGGATATATCTGAGGCTGGAAGATTTATAAATGTATTATCAAACTTATATGATAAATATAAAGATTGTTTATCAGATGAAGTAAATGGTACTATATATAAGAAAATGATGATAGCTTTAGCTACTGGTTGGAGTAGTGATGCAGGTACATCAGCTTTGGAATTCAATATGAATCTTCCTACTTTTGATGCAGTTGGTAGATTTCAAATAATGAAGGATTTCTATGACAATGATAAATTAGCTAGAAAAGAAGAATTTAAGACTTATAACATGGAATTAATGAGAATGATTATGAATAATCAAATGGCTAATGAGGATTTAATTTGGTTAAACAATTATGCTAATAAGAAATATCCTAATGACTTAGGTAAAAAATTGAACTTTTGGAATTATGGTATTGCTTATAGAACAATAAATCTTAACCAAGATTTCATATATAATGAGAGCAATAGAGAAAAATTTGATACAAAATATAGTTTATCAGAAAATAATATATCATATGGTCAAAAAGGTAAACATAACTTATGGATGCTATTTGAAGTAGGTGGAGTTTGCTGGAACTCTTCAAGATTTGGACAAAATCTAAACAAAGCATTTGGACTACCTTCAATTGGTATATATCAACCATGGCACGAGGCAGTTTTAGAATATACTCAAGATTCTCAAGGTCGTGGGGTATGGTCTATTAATAATAATATAGGTGGTTGGCAA
>NZ_JBNPON010000153.1:0-715 GCF_050315195.1 Clostridium sp. SGI.024
TATTTCATCTGCTGGGATATATTTTAATGATAGTTTATCTAGTAGTGAATTATCTAGTAACATTTGGGCTAATTTAAATGGTGTATTTCCATTTAAACTAGCTCTTGCTGCATTATTAATATGATTCATCATTAAGGTAATATCTTCTTGAGTACGATCATTTAAAGAAGTTCCTTTTGGTATTATATACCTTATGTATTCGTGATTCTTTTCTACGTAAGGCTTCTGATAAGAAGCCATGGGATTGCAGTAGAATACTTTAGTTCTTTGATTCCCTTCGGTATCTAATTCTAATGATTCAGGATCTTTAAATTCGGATCCGTTATCTGTTAAAATAACAGGAAAGTATTGCTTAAATAATTCATGTCCTAATACCTCATATAGCTTATCTATAGCTTCTCTTACAGCTAATTCGCTACAACTATCAATAATAAAAGCTATCATTAATGAACAACTCCTAAAAATAAAAGTTAGAAGAACTTTGCCACTACGTGTGCCGTGGACAGTATCCATTTCTACTATTGGAGTATTTGGATTCTCTTCAATGAATTTAATAAAGTCACTATAAGTTCTTCCAATTCTATAATTAAAATCTTTAGTCACAGAAGTTGTAGATTTCTTTCTAGGTTTATACTTAACTTTTCTAGGTAAATCAATATTTCTAGCAGTGAAAGCATTTTTATCAAAATAATTATATAAGGTTCTTTCAGAACAT
>NZ_JBNPON010000154.1:0-690 GCF_050315195.1 Clostridium sp. SGI.024
AGCTACGATTATTTCGTAGCTTTTTTTTGCGTAAAAAAATCATTAGCCTTGAAATTCAAAGGAACTTATATATAGATAATAAGAAGATTCTTATTATGCAATAAAAATAAGAGGTACAATGTTACCTTAATATAAGAAGGATCACAAATCTTAATTAATAATATACATAGTTTATCTAATACAAAGTGGAATTTAGAATGCTTTAGAAATTATTTGTTTATAAAAAATTCATCCTAATGAGTAAAATTTATATCAGTCGTTATAACAGTACTTTTCTTTTCATATGTCATATCTATTAGTTAAAAAATAATTTTAAATTATATCCAATACTAAAAATAAAATATATATTTTCTTTCAAATTTACCTACATAAGTATCTTTAATTTATGAAGCTCTGCTAAACTATTAATTTTAATTTCTGTATTAATATGTACTTTATAAATCATAATTACCTAGAAATTCTCAATAGTAATTATAATTTATAATTGATTTTATTATATTGTTAAATGAGCATTTGTTTAGATTTCTATGATATCATTTATACAATTATATTAACCATTGCTTATAATATATATTAACTTTGCCAGGTGTATCAATACTATTAAATTAGAGATATATTAAGAATAAATGAGATATATAGATATAATTTTAAAATATAAAATATAAATAGTAAAAAAGTATTTCAATAACA
>NZ_JBNPON010000155.1:0-628 GCF_050315195.1 Clostridium sp. SGI.024
CATTAAAATCTCTTGTTAGAGAGTATTACAAACTTACTGATAACTGTTCTACTTATAAGAAAAAGTTATCTACTGATTTAAGAGTTATTTTTCCTGGTTACAAGAATGTATTTTCAAATGTAACATCAAATAGTTCCCTTGCTATATTAAATGATTATCCAACACCAGAAGCTGTTTTAAATGCTCCTAAAGACATAATAACTGATATTCTTATTAAGAAATCAAAGAGAGGTCTTACTTGGGCTGAAAATGTATATTCAAATCTTATTAATTATGCAAATGAAGCTATTATTATTGGGCTACCGCTATACGGATTTTCAGTAAAGATAACTAGCACAATAAAAATTATAAAAACTCTTGAAGATGAAATTAAAAATCTACTTAAACAAATAGAATATTTAATTAACTCTCCTAATTTTTCTGAGCAAATCAGAAAAAATATAGAACTTATTAACTCTATTCCTGGAATAGGACGATTAACAGCTATCACTATAATAGCTGAAATAGGTGATATTGATGGTTTTGTAAAACCTAAACACCTTGTTGCATTCTTTGGTATAGACAGCTCTGTTAATGAGTCCGGTAAATTTAAAGGCAATCAAAATAAAATCTCTAAACGTGGTACTAG
>NZ_JBNPON010000156.1:0-588 GCF_050315195.1 Clostridium sp. SGI.024
TTGGAATGTTTTAGGTGGAAAAGATGCAATTCCAGTACCAAATGGTGATGAAGCTAAATTAGAAGAATTACCAAATGGAAATGTTGTTATTACAAGTAGAACTGAAACAGGAAGATTTGTTAACATATTTACTTATAATAAAGACGATAATAAATTTGCATCAGGAAGTTGGGAAGACAAGCATCAAAAAGTTACACTTGGTAATGGAACATATGCAACTAATGGAGAACTACTTATTGTATATGCTAGAGATATTAGAACTAAAGAATATAAATATTTAGCATTACAATCCCTTCCTGCATTAAATGGAGGAGGTATAAGAAAAGGTGTAAGTATTTTCTATAAGGAGCTTGATCCAAATGAAACTACTGTTAGTGAATTTATTACTGGATGGAATACTACACCATATATTGTACAAGAACTATATAGTGGATATTCAACAATGAGTCTACAAAAAGATGGTAAAATAGCCTTCTTCTTTGAAGATAGATATGTAAATTGGGCATATGATGAGCAATTTGTTAGCTTAGATTTAGAAGCAATAACATTAGGAAAGTATGAAGCTGCATTTACAGGTATAGGATCTAA
>NZ_JBNPON010000157.1:0-546 GCF_050315195.1 Clostridium sp. SGI.024
TTTATTTCTTTCCTATGATGCGTGAAAATATGGAATAAAGATTGTCCTTTTAAAACTAGTGGAGATATTATATCATCCATCTTTTTTAATTCCGTTGAAGTTATATTAAGACCTTCTCTAGATGACTTTAAAAGCTCTTTATACTTTGTATCAGCTACTCTAGCTTTATAGTATTGTTTTTCAGCCGTACACGTAGTAGCTGTGCTACATCCGTTACAAACATATGGGTAACGGCTAAGCTTAGAACATTTCTTAGTTGAATATTCATTACAAGACCTATAACAATTTATAAATCTACATTTCTTACATTGCTTGCCACAGCTAGTATTACACAAGTTAGTCTTAGTGCAACTTTTTCGATGTTGACACGGCTGGATATCATTTTGTTTTAGTCTACTTACTTTAAGAAATCTATTTCGTTTAATTTCTTTAGAAATTGTAGTAGGATCTTTTCCAACTCTTTCAGCAATTTCTTTCAGTGTATAATTTTGATCTAACCCATATTCAATTATAAGACGTTCCTCAATTCTAAGGTGTTTTCCTTTG
>NZ_JBNPON010000158.1:0-525 GCF_050315195.1 Clostridium sp. SGI.024
ACGCACCATTAATGGTGAACGTAGTTCAGTTGGTAGAGCGCCAGTTTGTGGCACTGGTTGTCGTGGGTTCGAGTCCCATCGTTCACCCCATTAATACTGGGATATCGCCAAGCGGTAAGGCACCGCACTTTGACTGCGGTATTCGTAGGTTCGAATCCTGCTATCCCAGCCATGTGGTTTACTAGCTCATTCGGTAGAGCACTTGACTTTTAATCAAGGTGTACCGGGTTCGATTCCCGGGTAAGCCACCAAATATATATGCAGATGTGGCGGAATTGGCAGACGCACTAGACTTAGGATCTAGCGCCATTGGCGTGGGGGTTCGACTCCCTTCATCTGCACCATATATATTTTAAAATTAAGAAAATAAGCGGAAGTGGCTCAATGGTAGAGCGTCACCTTGCCAAGGTGAATGTTGCGGGTTCGAGTCCCGTCTTTCGCTCCATAATATGCGGGTGTAGCTCAATGGTAGAGCCCTTGCCTTCCAAGCAAGTTACGTGAGTTCGATTCTCATCACCCGCTCCA
>NZ_JBNPON010000159.1:0-506 GCF_050315195.1 Clostridium sp. SGI.024
AACATCATCACTACAAGTGTTAAAGTTAATCGCCAGAGTATGATTTCTTATAAATCTAATCAATATTCTGTACCACCAGAATATATAGGCAAAAAGCTAAAACTACAAGTATATGATAATCAACTACATTTGTATTATAACACAAATTTAGTTACTATTCACGAAATCAAAAATCAAAAATTAAATTATCATGATAGTCATTACTTGCAGATAAGTTCTTTAACATTTAAAAATAATAACTATGAAATGAATGAAATTGCTAAAAATAATTTAAGAATGATAGGAGAAATATATGGTAACTAATAGTGCATACATACAATTAATTAAAAATCTAGAATATCTAAAATTAAAACAAATGATTACTCATTTAGATGAAGTTATTAATTTTGCAACCAAAAATAATTTGTCTTTTGTTGATACTCTTATAAAACTTACATCTCATGAAATAGACTGTAAAGAAGCAAATATGATTAAATCTATGGTTAAAGTAGGGGCATTTCCACATA
>NZ_JBNPON010000160.1:0-490 GCF_050315195.1 Clostridium sp. SGI.024
GTTCTTGGCTCATCCATAACAGTCTTCATATTATCTGTTAATACCTCTTTAGGAACACCACCAAAGGCTTCAAAAGATTCATTTAAAAATGAAAATAATATATCTTGTGTTTTTTCTAAAGATAATTTATAAACTCTGAACCGTGAATACGAAAGTATTAGAACAAAAATATTTATGTTAATGACTTCTCCATTACTTAAAACAAAGTCTATATTTTCTTTCCAATCTAATTGTGCTTGCTGACCCTTATCAGTTTCAAACCTCATACTAGAGTTATTAGATATATAACCTTTCTTTCTGCGTTTAAAATAATCATTAAACTCAGGATTATTAGATATGTATCTTCTAAACGAAGATTGTGCGCAGTCTAATCCATGGTTGTCTTTGAGATATTGCCATAGAACACGTTTATAATAGAATACTTGAATTGACTCTTCACTTAGTAGAGATCTGATTATAGGTTTAAAGTTATCTATTGTAGATTTTCTAT
>NZ_JBNPON010000161.1:0-451 GCF_050315195.1 Clostridium sp. SGI.024
GCTCCACTTCTTGATGAATTTCAAGAATATGTTGAAAGAGAAATAAAAGATGCACTTCCTAAAAGTCCTCTAGGTAAAGCTCTTGATTATACAAATAAAGTATTACCTGGAATGAAAACTCTTTTACTTGATGGATCTTTAGAAATTGATAATAACGGTGCCGAAAGGGCTATAAAGCCATTTGTAATTGGCCGTAAGAATTGGCTTTTTAGTAATACGTCTAAAGGTGCAAAATCTAGTGCCACAATATACAGTATTATTGAAACTGCTAAAGCTAACGGCTTAATAGTAGAAAAATACTTAGTGTATTTGTTTGATAAGATATCAGAAATAAATATAGATAATAAAGAAATTTTATTAGATATTATGCCGTGGTCAAAGAAGCTTCCACCAGAATTAAGAGCATCAACCCGTAAATAATTATATTAAATTTTAACTCCAAGTAGAAAGC
>NZ_JBNPON010000162.1:0-437 GCF_050315195.1 Clostridium sp. SGI.024
AAGTAAAATCTATAAATGTTAATGATGATATAAAAGTAAGATTAGTAGGTTCTAGTTATGTATTTACTATAGATATAAAGAAAGCTAGTACTCCAGACACAGCGACTTTAAGTAGGAATAATGAAACAATGCGTTTAGAAGGTAAAACTGCTAATTTAGAATATAGTTTAGATTATGGAGATACTTGGCAAGATTACACAGATGAAACAGTATTTAATGAATACCAAATAATAAAAGTTAGGTATAAATCTACTGGGGTATTTCTTTATAGTGATGATATAGGATATACATTCTTACCTGATATTGAAAGATTAACTATTATACAAGTTACTGGGTATTTAGATGCTGTTGTATCAGAAGCATTAAAGGGTGTAGATGTTAGTCAAATTAATGAAATACTAGTATCTAATAATAGTATAGGTGAGTTTTCAGGAAAT
>NZ_JBNPON010000163.1:0-425 GCF_050315195.1 Clostridium sp. SGI.024
TTATATTTTAAATTTGCAAATCTATCAAAAATCATTAAACTACTTTTTCCTTTTAATATTCCCATAAATTTTGATACACTCATTTTTGGTGGAATTGCAACCAACATATGTATATGATCTGGACAAGCATTCGCTTTGATTATTTCTACTCCATGCCTTATACATATAGTTCTTAATATTTTCCCAATTTCAGCCTTATATTTCCCGTATATTATTTGTCTTCTATATTTTGGTGCAAATACTATATGATATTGACACCTCCATTTTGTGTGTGATAAGCTTTCTATGTCGTTACTCATACGACACACCTCCTATGATTAATTTGTTTTACGATTGTCAGTCGTTGCAATTATATCATAGGAGTTTTTTCTATGCAGAGCTTAAGCCATTTTATCCACCGGCATAGCCAGTGGTTTTCAATACAA
>NZ_JBNPON010000164.1:0-397 GCF_050315195.1 Clostridium sp. SGI.024
GTAAGCGTCAAAAATTTGATATCTAGTTAATAAACAACCTCCTTGCTAAAATTGTATTAATAATTTTTAGGGAGGTTTTATTTTATGAGCAGAAAGCTTAGCAATGAAAAATGGAATGAATTTATAAGTTTATTTTCTTCATACGAAGGAACGGTAAGCAGTTTTTGTGAAGAGAATAATATAAGTAAGACACAATTTTATTATCATAAAAGAAGAATTGAGGCAGCTAGTACTGAAAGTACCCCTATATTCCAAAGTATATCACTTAATGAAGAAGTTAGTATTGATAAATCAGAAGTAACTTCTCAAGAGATTAGAATAGAAATTGGAAAAGCTAATATATTTATACCGGCTAATGAAATAGCAATATTATCAAATATAATTAAGGAGCTTTCAA
>NZ_JBNPON010000165.1:0-377 GCF_050315195.1 Clostridium sp. SGI.024
ATTAAGGGAAATAATTGTAAAACACCTTTAGAAGAAAGAACTAAAAAATTTGAAACCTCAAAAAAATTTAATCGTCAAAGAAAAGAAGATTTAGAAAGAATACTTAGTGATGAAGGATGCTTACTCAGAATGAATAGAAGTATCCAAGCAGAAGGTTCCTTTGCACAAGTGAAACAAGATATGAATTTTAGAAGATTTATGTGTCGTGGTCAAAGAAATGTTTTAGCAGAGAGTACACTGCTTGCTATGGCTCACAACATAAATAAAATGCATAGAAAAATCCAATCGGGCCGAACTGGTAAGCATTTATTTGAGCTAAAGAAAAGTGCATAATTAATTTTTTAAAAGCTTTTTTTCTTAGGCTTATTAAAGTGCGC
>NZ_JBNPON010000166.1:0-372 GCF_050315195.1 Clostridium sp. SGI.024
AGACCAGCTAATAATAGTCAAGTAAAAAATTAAAAAATAATTTTAATAAAAAATGGCATGACAAATAAACCATTTCAAAACACGAATGGTTACAAATTATGGATATTACTAAGCGACGTAATCTATAGAGTTATTCTCTAGATACATTTGTTTGTGGATTCTTGGATCTCTTAATTCAAACGGTGTTTGGTTTCGGAGAACTGCAAAAATATAATTTATTATTTTATGCATTATTGCTACTAAGGCAACTTTAGGTTTTTTACCATTAAGATTAACTTGGTAATAATCTAATAAAACTTTATTAATAGGAACTCCGTTACGGTTTGTTCTTATACAAGCAAGTGCAGCAGCATATAAGGCTCTACGACCTAT
>NZ_JBNPON010000167.1:0-361 GCF_050315195.1 Clostridium sp. SGI.024
GATTCATATACCTATTATCCATATGCTATGGTTGATTTATTAAAAGTTATAAGACCAAACTTATCAAGTGAAGATAAAGCAGATATGGATATAATGAGAACTGAAGCTCTTAATAATGCTACAAGAGCTACAAAAGCTAATGTATTCCAAGATGCAGCATGTAGAGATATTGCAAAATCAATTATGGGTATAGGTAAAGTAGATTTAGCGTCATTCTCATTTAGTGGTGATAATGCAAATAAGATTGTTATAAATAATAGTTACGGTTCTTTTAGTGTTCCAGTTGAATATAGTTTAGATGGTGGAAATAAGTGGGTTACTACTGCAGCAGGTACTTCTTCTATACAATTAACAGCTGAAG
>NZ_JBNPON010000168.1:0-361 GCF_050315195.1 Clostridium sp. SGI.024
GTGCATCTGATAATTGTATAGAAGAAGTACCTGCTTCAGTAGTAACCCATTTATTTCCACCATCTAAACTATATTCAACTGGAACACTAAAAGAACCGTAACTATTATTTATAACAATCTTATTTGCATTATCACCATTAAATGAGAATGACGCTAAATCTACTTTGTTTCTACCCATAATTGTTTTTGCAATATCCCTACATGCTGCATCTTGGAATACATCATTCTTAGTAGCTCTTGCTGCTACATTAAGAGCATCAGCTCTAGCAATATCTATATCAGCTCTATCATCACTTGATAAGTTTGGTCTTATAACTTTTAATAAATCAACCATAGCATATGGATAATAAGTATATGCATT
>NZ_JBNPON010000169.1:0-359 GCF_050315195.1 Clostridium sp. SGI.024
TAAAATAATAGGGGGAAGTATTTATGGAAAATAATTCAGTTTCACAAAAATCTTCTAAATCTATAGTAGCAATTGTATTAGCTGTAATAGGTTTAGTAGGAGGTATATTAAGTCCATTAATAGGATATATATTATCAATTATAGCTATAGTGATGTCATTAAAAAAGAAAGCTTATAAAGAAGATAAAAAGTATATAATATCTCTTGTGGTAGGAATAATTGCCTTAATTGCAAGTCTTGTTTCTCATATCGCTGGTATTATATTGTTATTAAGTGTTTAAAAATTAATTCATAAAAGTAGATATTAATTATAGAAAAGTTATCTATTAGTAGAAAAGCTAATAGATAGCTTTTTTATT
>NZ_JBNPON010000170.1:0-356 GCF_050315195.1 Clostridium sp. SGI.024
TGGCGCAACTTTCCAGTTGTCTTCAATTAATTATAATTTCTCGTTAATGTTCTGTCCGCAACCCCAGAGATAAATCTCTGGTTTGGGCTCTTTCCCTTTCGCTCGCCGCTACTAAGAAAATCGATTTTTCTTTCTCTTCCTCTAGGTACTTAGATGTTTCAGTTCCCTAGGTTTACCTTCCTGCAACTATTTATTCATTACAGGATACATGGGGTTTCCCATGTGAGTTCCCTCATTCGGAAATCTTCGGATCACTGGCTATGTGCGCCTACCCGAAGCTTATCGCAGCTTATCACGTCCTTCATCGGCTCCTGATGCCAAGGCATTCACCATGCGCCCTTTGTAGCTTGACCTTT
>NZ_JBNPON010000171.1:0-349 GCF_050315195.1 Clostridium sp. SGI.024
GGAAAATATCCATGCTAACGCTCTGCGAAAGCTTAATATTTTGAAATTTTCCTATTTGTGCAATAGATAAAGCATCTTTTTTATCATTTTTCACTTTTCTTATATCCACATTTTTGTTACACTTAGTAACGAGTGGATTGATAACAAATGTGTTATCGAAGTTTTTATTAAGAAAGTGGAAAAGAGATAAGTGGTACACACCAGTGGACTCCATGAAAATGGCCGTTTTCATGTTAAACTCTTCTTCCACTTTTTTAATTTCTTTTAATAAGTGGTTGAAGCCACTAACATCATGCTTTATTCTAAAAGGTTTCTTGAAAACATCTCCGTTAGGTGCAAGTATTGCAAC
>NZ_JBNPON010000172.1:0-330 GCF_050315195.1 Clostridium sp. SGI.024
TACCTCAAAATTATGTGGGGGTATAGCTCAGTTGGGAGAGCACTTGCCTTGCACGCAAGGGGTCAAGGGTTCGAATCCCTTTACCTCCACCACATGGGTCTATAGCTCAGCTGGTTAGAGCGCACGCCTGATAAGCGTGAGGTCGATGGTTCGAGTCCATTTAGACCCACCATTGTTCTTTGAAAATTGTATATGAATATAAATAACAACAAGCCAAAAATATTCTTTGTGAATAACTTTGTAATAAATTGCTTATAGACTAACTTGAAAAATAGTTAGAGAAAGCTTTCATTAGGAACGAGCAGTACGCGAAGACGACGAATGAGGAAG
>NZ_JBNPON010000173.1:0-329 GCF_050315195.1 Clostridium sp. SGI.024
ATCCTCAAAATATGGGTCTATAGCTCAGCTGGTTAGAGCGCACGCCTGATAAGCGTGAGGTCGATGGTTCGAGTCCATTTAGACCCACCATTGTTCTTTGAAAATTGCACATGAATATAAATAACAACAAGCCAAAAATATTCTTTGTGAATAACTTTGTAAATATTTTGATGATACTAATTAGACTAAAGTAAAATTAGTTAGAGTGAGTTTTGTTAGAAACAAGAAGTTCGAGGAGCTGACGAAGGAAACACCGGAGCGTATTTTAATACGTGAGGATTTGACTGAGGAAAGCGACAAAGAAATTCGCCGTTTATAACGAAACGAAA
>NZ_JBNPON010000174.1:0-315 GCF_050315195.1 Clostridium sp. SGI.024
TAGAAGCATTGTTATTAGTAGTATTAGCTTTTTGTAATACACCTACAGATGTTTCGAATTTATCGTAATTTTTATCTGTTAAATCAACAGTTATTTCACTAATAGAATGAGCACCAACTCCTTTAGTATAATTAATAGTTGAGCCATTAGCATCTCTAAGTGCTAATTTATTTACGCCATCATGAGATATATCACGTCTGATAGTACCATAAGAAGCTTTTTGACTTGTCCAATCAATCTCTGATAAGTATTCAAAGGAATTAGAAATAAATTTAGCATCAGCAAGAACTCCCCAATCTCCAGCAATTCCATTTC
>NZ_JBNPON010000175.1:0-313 GCF_050315195.1 Clostridium sp. SGI.024
CAAAAGAAATTAAAGATTTTGACTTTGATTTTCAGCCTGGTATAAATAAAAATCAAATATTAGACTTTGAATCGTTACGCTTCTTAGAAGCTAAAGAGAATATTGTATTTTTAGGAACTAGCGGTGTTGGTAAAACACACTTAGCAACCTCTATCGGTATCGCTGCCGCGAAGCGAAGATATAGTACATACTTTATTAAATGTAATGATTTATTACAACAGCTAAAAAGAGCTAATTTAGAAAATAGGCTGGATTCTAGACTTAAGCATTTTAGTAAATATAAACTTCTTATCATAGATGAGCTTGGATATTT
>NZ_JBNPON010000176.1:0-313 GCF_050315195.1 Clostridium sp. SGI.024
TGCTTATTGCAACGGAAAAATAAATAATAAGTTTCAACAATTTGCTGATGATTATGGATTTAAAGTCCGACCCTGCATAGCAGGTAGACCGAATACAAAAGCTAAAGTAGAGGCTCCTATGAAACTATTAGATGAAATTAGAGCTTATAATGGAACTCTAAATATTGATGAATTACATGAATTAGTTTCAAAACTTAATAACAGAATTAATAGTACATGCCATACATCAACTGGTAAAATTCCAGTATTATATTTAGAAAAAGAAAAAGATTTCTTACTTGAGCTTCCCACAGAACAAATAAGAAATCGTTAC
>NZ_JBNPON010000177.1:0-313 GCF_050315195.1 Clostridium sp. SGI.024
AGCTTATCGCAACGGAAAAACAAATAATAAGTTTCAACAATTTGCTGATGATTATGGATTTAAAGTCCGTCCCTGCATAGCAGGTAGACCGAATACAAAAGCTAAAGTAGAGGCTCCTATGAAACTATTAGATGAAATTAGAGCTTATAATGGAACTCTAAATATTGATGAATTGCATGAATTAGTTTCAAAACTTAATAACAGAATTAATAGTACATGCCATACATCAACTGGTAAAATTCCAGTATTACATTTAGAAAAAGAAAAAGATTTCTTACTTGAGCTTCCCACAGAACAAATAAGAAATCGTTAT
>NZ_JBNPON010000178.1:0-312 GCF_050315195.1 Clostridium sp. SGI.024
AGTCATGTACCACCAGCTTAGCTGGTGGCTTGATTAAGCCCTATAAGGGCATGATACTGGCGGGCACTACTCGTGCTCTGAATAACTGCCAATCGCAAAACAGTTTCAGCTACCACCCTCATTGGGTGGTTTTTCTATTTGCTACCTTGTACCTGCGATCCCGTAAACGGGTCAATATATTCCTTCATACTAATTTGTTCTGCTATTTGATCTTCTTGAATTTGATTCTGAATATATTTTGCAATTGCAATTTTATTTCTTCCTACTGTATCAACATAATATCCTCTGCACCAAAAATGTCTATTTCCATAC
>NZ_JBNPON010000179.1:0-305 GCF_050315195.1 Clostridium sp. SGI.024
GTGGATAAAATGGCTTAAGCTCTGCGCAAAAAAACTCCTATGATATAATTTCAACGACTGACAATCGTAAAACAAATTAATCATAGGAGGTGTGTCGTATGGGTAACGACATAGAAAGCTTATCACATACAAAATGGAGGCGTCAATATCATATAGTATTTGCACCAAAATATAGAAGGCAAATAATATATGGAAAATATAAGGCTGAAATTGGGAAAATATTAAGAACTATATGTATAAGACATGGAGTAGAAATAATCGAAGCGAATGCTTGTCTGGATCATATACATATGTTAGTAACTATT
>NZ_JBNPON010000180.1:0-304 GCF_050315195.1 Clostridium sp. SGI.024
TATTGTTTGTCTCATTGAAGATATTCCAAATAGGTATTGAATTAAAACTATTTTAACTAATACAACTGGATCTATACTTGGTCTTCCGATAGCAGAGTATAACTCTGCAACTTCATCATATATAAAATTAAAATCTAATGCATTTTCAATTTTTCTTAATAAATGATCTTTTGGCACTAAATCTTCTAAACTATTAAATTCAATTTGATTTCTTCCTTCATTACTTTTCTTTGTTAACACTTTTAATCACCCAAAAATATTTTATAACAAAAATTAAAGAGTGTCGACTTTGTCGACACTCTGA
>NZ_JBNPON010000181.1:0-303 GCF_050315195.1 Clostridium sp. SGI.024
TTGTTATCATAAATGTATTCATGAGGTGCACCACATTTAGGGCAAACAGTTTTTTCAGGAATAGACTTACCATTTCGTCTTTGAACTGGTTTTAGGGTTTTATTATATTTATGTTTGTAATAAGCCAGAAGTAAAACATAGTCTACCTTTTCAAACTTTAATATTTTAGGTAGCCTGTCTACTTTAAATTTTTGATATTCCGGGCTATTTGAATAATCAAATGCCATCTGCTTAAGAGGAATATGTTTTGAAATAAATAAAAGAAGTTGATAAATAATTTTAATTAAATATTGATTATATGCA
>NZ_JBNPON010000182.1:0-295 GCF_050315195.1 Clostridium sp. SGI.024
TTATATCAAAACAATCACTAAAACGATATAAGGATAAAATTAGAGAGATACTATCGAGGTCGAAGCCGATAACTTTGGAACAAAGAATAATTAAATTGAATCAAACTAATATTGGATGGATTAATTATTATGGGATAGCCAAATGCAAAGGCATTGTTCAGCAATTAGATAAATGGATAAGACAAAGACTAAGAATGTGTATATGGAAACAATGGAAAAGGGTTAAAACAAGATATAAAAACCTTAGGAAGTTAGGATTAAATCACTATCAGTCATTAAAATTTGCCAATACCCG
>NZ_JBNPON010000183.1:0-294 GCF_050315195.1 Clostridium sp. SGI.024
ATAAATTCTATATTATTTCTGATTTGTTCAGAAAAATTAGGAGAATTAATTAAAGATTCTATTTGTTCAAGTAGATTTTTAATTTCTGCTTCAAGAGTTTTTATAATTTTTATTGTGCTAGTTATTTTAACAGAAAATCCGTGTAGCGGTAGCCCAATAATTGTAGCTTCATTTGCATAATTAATAAGATTTGAATATACCTTTTCAGACCATATAAGTCCCTTTTTAGATTTTTCCATTAAGATATTAATTATTAAATCTTTAGGTGCACTTAAAATAGCTTGTGGTGTTGGA
>NZ_JBNPON010000184.1:0-294 GCF_050315195.1 Clostridium sp. SGI.024
CCCAACACCACAAGCTATTTTAAGTGCACCTAAAGATTTAATAATTAATATCCTAATGGAAAAATCTAAAAAGGGACTTATATGGTCTGAAAAGGTATATTCAAATCTCATTAATTACGCAAATGAAGCTAATATTATTGGGCTGCCGCTACACGGATTTTCAATTAAAATAACTAGCACAATAAATATTATAAAAGCTCTTGAATCAGAAGTTAAAAATCTACTTGAACAAATAGAGTCTTTAATTAATTCTCCTAATTTTTCTGAACAAATCAGAAAAAATATAGAATTTAT
>NZ_JBNPON010000185.1:0-293 GCF_050315195.1 Clostridium sp. SGI.024
TCTTGCCATCTTCAATTAGACTCATCTTGAAATCCTCAATTATTTGACACATTGTTATTACTCCTCTCAATCTTCTTAAATAGAAAAGAGTTAATGCTTCCTTGATTAGAAACATTAACTCTGTTATCAGATTTATAATATATATTTATCATCTATATTAAATTCAGTTGATGTAGACTTTATTTACAGCTTTTCAATCTGAATTCTACTGTTATTAACATTTCATAACTTCTCTGTTTTCTGATGCCTTATCAGTTGTTTTTTATGTACTTATCTTTGCTGATGTATTGTAT
>NZ_JBNPON010000186.1:0-284 GCF_050315195.1 Clostridium sp. SGI.024
TTCGAGTTATTGGTTTAACATATCCATTTAAATATTTTCCTACGGTTCGGACGTCTACGCCAAGTTCTCTTGCAATTTGGCTCTTGTTCACTTTCAAATTATTTACCTCCATAAGTAACTTTAATTTATGAAGATCTTCTAAACTATTAATTTTAATTTCTGTATTAACACTTATTTTATAAATCATAATTACCTCCAAATTCTCAATAGTAATTATAATTTATAAATCATTTTATTACATTCTTAAATGATCATTTATTTACATTTTTATCTTATCATTTATA
>NZ_JBNPON010000187.1:0-279 GCF_050315195.1 Clostridium sp. SGI.024
ATATCCTTTACGGGTATTGGCAAATTTTAATGACTGATAGTGATTTAATCCTAACTTCCTAAGGTTTTTATATCTTGTTTTAACCTTTTTCCATTGTTTCCATATACACATTCTTAGTCTTTGTCTTATCCATTTATCTAATTGCTGAACAACACCTTTGCATTTGGCTATCCCATAATAATTAATCCATCCAATATTAGTTTGATTCAATTTAATTATTCTTTGCTCCAAAGTCATCGGCTTCGACCTCGATAGTATTTCTCTAATTTTATCCTTATA
>NZ_JBNPON010000188.1:0-273 GCF_050315195.1 Clostridium sp. SGI.024
TAATATTAGTTTTCTATTTAAATCCCTTTTGGGACCTAACCAAATTAAATATTTTTTTGTATAATAACTCCTGAATAGAGGATAGATGTACTCCCCCTGGGAATCTTTATAAGATTATACCCGTAAGAAAGCGTATCATTCCATCAGGTAGATTTCTATGTTTAGCTGGTTGGGTTTCCCTTTGGGAATTACCCGTGTCACAAACAAGGTTATAGACTAGCTGATAGATTGGAATTTCTATTCTATCTCTAAAATAAATTTAAAGGAGATATT
>NZ_JBNPON010000189.1:0-269 GCF_050315195.1 Clostridium sp. SGI.024
CATAAGGATAAAATTAGAGAAATACTATCGAGGTCGAAACCGATGACTTTGGAACAAAGAATAATTAAATTGAATCAAACTAATATTGGATGGGTTAATTATTATGGGATAGCCAAATGCAAAGGTGTTGTTCAGCAATTAGATAAATGGATAAGACAAAGACTAAGAATGTGTATATGGAAACAATGGAAAAGGGTTAAAACAAGATATAAAAATCTTAGGAAGTTAGGATTAAATCACTATCAGTCATTAAAATTTGCCAATACCCG
>NZ_JBNPON010000190.1:0-259 GCF_050315195.1 Clostridium sp. SGI.024
ACACTTACTTTTATAGTTACAATCACTGCAATCTTCACACGCATAAATTGTTTTTTCACTTTCATATCCTGTTTTTGATTTTCTTAATTTTACACCTTCCATTTTTAGCTTTTTACCATTCTGACATATAAAAAAATCTTTTTCAGAATCATAATCCATATTTTCTATTTTACCAATATCATTTTTATATTTTCTAGTTTTTGATAATTCGTAGTTAGCAGGTTTAATAAATGCTATTTGATTATTCTCTTCAATAAAG
>NZ_JBNPON010000191.1:0-259 GCF_050315195.1 Clostridium sp. SGI.024
TTTTATTGAAGATAATAATCAAATAGCATTTATTAAACCTGCTAACTACGAATTATCAAAAACGAGAAAATATAAAAGTGATATTGGTAAAATAGAAAATATGGATTATGATTCTGAAAAAGATTTTTTTATATGTCAGAATGGTAAAAAGCTAAAAATTGAAGGTGTAAAATTAAGAAAATCAAAAACAGGATATGAAAGTGAAAAAACAATTTATGCATGTGAAGATTGCAGTGATTGTAACTATAAAAGTAAGTGC
>NZ_JBNPON010000192.1:0-257 GCF_050315195.1 Clostridium sp. SGI.024
GAACTTTGTTAATAGGGACTCCGTTTCGGTTTGTTCTTATACAGGCTAGTGCAGCAGCATACAATGCTCTACGGCCTATTCTAGTTCCTCGTTTTGAAATTTTATTTTGATTACCTTTAAACTTACCTGACTCATTAACAGAGCTATCTATACCAAAGAATGCAACTAGGTGTTTAGGTCTTAGAAAACCATTAATATCACCTATTTCAGCTATTAATGTAACAGCTGTTAAACGTCCTATTCCTGGGATAGAATCA
>NZ_JBNPON010000193.1:0-257 GCF_050315195.1 Clostridium sp. SGI.024
CGATTCTATCCCTGGAATAGGACGTTTAACAGCTATTACATTAATAGCTGAAATAGGTGATATTAATGGTTTTCTAAAAACTAAACACCTAGTTGCATTCTTTGGTATAGATAGCTCTGTTAATGAGTCTGGTAAGTTTAAAGGTAATCAAAATAAAATTTCAAAACGCGGAACTAGAATTGGTCGTAGAGCATTATATGCTGCTGCACTAGCCTGTATAAGAACAAACCGAAACGGAGTCCCTATTAATAAAATAT
>NZ_JBNPON010000194.1:0-254 GCF_050315195.1 Clostridium sp. SGI.024
ACTAAGGTCGGATGAGTCTGCTAAACAAGATGAAGTCCAACACTACCCGAAACCTTAGGAGTAAATGTAGCAGATATATGAGACGAAGGTTGTTGTTCTTACCTGGGGAGGTCTGATAGATACATTGCTAATAAAGATGAATTTCTAAAGCAATAACCTACATAGTGATATGTAGCTGAACTATCAGAAGTCAGCAGAAGTCATAGTAACTCCGCTAATCGCGATAGCGGATGAAGGACTGAACTTTAAGGAGG
>NZ_JBNPON010000195.1:0-247 GCF_050315195.1 Clostridium sp. SGI.024
AGGAATAGACTTACCGTTTCGTCTTTGAACTGGTTTTAGGGTTTTATTATATTTATGCTTGTAATAAGCCAGAAGTAAAATATAGTCTACTTTTTCGAATTTAAGAATTTTAGGCAGTTTGTCTACCTTAAACTTTTGATATTCCGGGCTATTTGAGTCATCAAATGCCATTTGTTTAAGTGGAATATGCTTTGAAATAAATAAAATAAGTTGATAAATAATTTTAATTAAATATTGATTATATGCA
>NZ_JBNPON010000196.1:0-239 GCF_050315195.1 Clostridium sp. SGI.024
TGCTCTGAATAACCGCCAATCGCAAAACAGTTTCAGCTACCACCCTCATCGGGTGGTTTTTCTATTTGCTTCCTTTTACCGGCGTTCCCGTGAACGGGTCAATATATTCTTTAAAACTAAGTTGCTCTGCTATTTGATCTTCTTGAATTTGGTTTTGAATATACTTTGCAATTGCAATTTTATTTCTTCCCACTGTGTCAACGTAATATCCTCTACACCAAAAATGTCTATTTCCATAT
>NZ_JBNPON010000197.1:0-219 GCF_050315195.1 Clostridium sp. SGI.024
CAAGCTCGTACAGTATGGGGAGCTAATAAGCCATATAGAACATTATTAGACTGGGGTAATAAATACTTCTCAGATAAGGCGTCTGATAGTGCTTATAATGGTGCATATATGTTATTAGCACAATCAGCTTTAGACAATGCTAATTATGAAAAGTCATATTACTATAATTTACAAGCAAATTCATATAGCAATCCTGAAGATAAGATAAAGGCTTATAAT
>NZ_JBNPON010000198.1:0-219 GCF_050315195.1 Clostridium sp. SGI.024
GTTATAAGCATTTATCTTATCTTCAGGATTGCTATATGAATTTGCTTGTAAATTATAGTAATATGACTTTTCATAATTAGCATTGTCTAAAGCTGATTGTGCTAATAACATATAAGCACCATTATAAGCACTATCAGACGCCTTATCTGAGAAGTATTTATTACCCCAGTCTAATAATGTTCTATATGGCTTATTAGCTCCCCATACTGTACGAGCTTT
>NZ_JBNPON010000199.1:0-213 GCF_050315195.1 Clostridium sp. SGI.024
AAAATTGATATCTCTACGGCAAGCTATTTCAATATCACGTGAAGAATAAATTCCATTCATATAAGCATACAGCATAATTTTTAGCATTTTCATGGGCGATACTTGATTTTCTCTTATTCTAAAATAAGTAGAATATAGCTCAGTCAAATCCATCTCCTCCACAAACTGGCTTAGTAATCGCACAGAATCATTACTTGGAATTATGCAATCAAT
>NZ_JBNPON010000200.1:0-213 GCF_050315195.1 Clostridium sp. SGI.024
GAAATTGATATCTCTACGGCAAGCTATTTCAATATCACGTGAAGAATAAATTCCATTCATATAAGCATATAGCATAATTTTTAGCATTTTCATGGGCGAAACTTGATTTTCTCTTACTCTAAAATAAGTAGAATATAGCTCAGTCAAATCCATCTCCTCTACAAACTGGCTTAGTAATCGCACAGAATCATTACTTGGAATTATGCAATCAAT